>DATKHX010000023.1:0-2242 GCA_035510075.1 Allostellaceae bacterium | reverse complement strand
TGTCTTTCGGCAGGCCGTCGAGCATCTCGGCGAGATAGGCTCCGATTGGACGCAGTGTTGCAGAGAGATGCTATGGGGCGGGCGGCGAGGATGGCAATTTCGTCGCTTTACATCAATCGATGGAGTGCCGCGATGCCCCAGCCGAACGATTTGAGCGGCTTTGTCACGGCAACTCTATCAAGCACGCATGGAGAGCCGAGGCTCGCGATGCGTCATGGGCCACGGCGCGAGTTCAAGATCGCCCTTGGCTTCGCGCTGGGATACGGGTCGGCCAAGCGAATCTATGATCTCGAAGAGGTCGTCAGGTTTCGCACGTGACTCCCCGCTGGAGAGGGATGGATCGAACCTTCGGTTCCGCGTTGCGACGCCAGCAGCGGCTGGTGCGTTAAACGAGCAACCGGCTGCGGGATGCGCGCCCGCCTTTCTTGATCCCGACGTCGCGAAACGGCGACCTGCAGTCGCATCGCCCTCGTCACCCCTCTCGAACCCGGGTATCGTGCCTTGGTGCCACCACCTGGTTTTATCTGAGGCGCGCATATGCCGGATCTGGTCCTCAGAGGCGGCCGCATCATCGACCCGGCGAGCGGGCGCGACGAGACAGCCGACATCGCCTTCGGCGACGGAAAAGTAACTGAAATCGGGCGCGACCTCGCCGCCCGCGGTGCCGAGACCGTCGATGTCCGCGGGCTGTTCGTCGTACCCGGGCTGATCGACCTCCACACCCATGTCTATTGGGGCGGGACCTCACTGGGTGTCGACGCGGCCGAGGTAGCGCGACGGAGCGGCACGACGACATTCGTCGATGCCGGCAGCGCCGGCCCCGGCATTTTCCACGGGTTCCGCCGCCATGTGATCGAGCCGTCGCCGCTGCGCATCATCCCCTACCTCAACGTCTCCTTTCCCGGCATCTTTGCCGTCAGCGCCGCCGTGTCGGTCGGCGAATGCGCCGATCTACGGCTCCTCGATCCGCGCGAGTGCGTTCGCGTCATTAGGGCCAATCGTAATCTGATCGCGGGTGTCAAGGTGCGCGTCGGGCGCAACGCCGGTGGCGCTTCAGGGGTGGCGCCCCTCGACATCGCGCTCGAGGTCGCAGAAGAGACCGCGCTACCGGTCATGGCGCATCTCGACAATCCGCCGCCGAGCCGGCTCGAGGTGCTTACGCGTCTTCGCCGCGGAGACATCCTGACACACTGTTTTCGCCCGTTTCCCAATGCGCCGGTACAGCAGGACGGGCGGATCCGCGAGGAAGTGCTCGAAGCGCGTCGGCGTGGGGTCATTTTCGACATCGGACACGGCAGCGGCTCGTTCGGCTTTCGCACGGCTGAGGCGATGCTGATCGCTGGGTTTCTCCCGGACGTCATCAGCAGCGACGTTCACGCGCTCAGCATCGAGGGGCCGGCTTTCAACCAGCTGGTGACGATGTCGAAATTCCTATGCCTCGGAATGGAGCTGATCGATGCAATCCGGGCGAGCACAGCCGCCCCAGCAGCGGCGCTCGGCCGCACCGATATCGGAAGATTGCAAATCGGCGCGGTCGGCGACGCGACCGTACTCGAACTCGCCGAGGGCGATTTCGAATACCGCGATGTCCTTGGCGAGGCTCGCGCGGGACGGCAACGGCTCGAAGCGCGCGGACTTGTGGTGGCCGGGGGCTGGTGGCACCCGCCGCGGGCATGAACGAAAGGTGTCGGCCTGCGTTTGATGGCGTTTGATGCAATCGGCCGCCGTGCGATTCGAAAGCATAGTCCTTTGGCGGATCGAGCGGGGGCCCCGAAACTCCATGTCTCTGTTGCGGGGGGACCGATGGTTCGAATCCACCCCTCTCCAGCGGGGGTCAGGAACGAACTCCTCATCGACGCTGCACCATCTGCGGGGACAATTAGTTGCTTGGAAAGCGGCTACATAGCCGGGAGAGGCGGATTGGTAGCAGGTGTCGCCACACCTTTGCGAGCAAGATGGCACGAGGGCCTCCAGCCGGCGGCTCGATCGCACTCGGTTCAGGTAGCCGTAGATGTAAAGCTTCAGCAGATCCCCAGGCGCATATGCCGGGCGGCCCGTCACCTTCGGCGCAACGCGGCCGACCCCGCTGCCGCGAGATCCAGCCCGTCAACAAAGGCGTCAATGAACCGCACCTGGGCACAGCTGCGGACCGCCTCGGAACGCCGCCGCTGCTTGCTTCGTGAGATCGAAGCAGGCGCACAGTACGTAGTCGAAAAGGGGAAAACCGCTTAGCAGACCTACG
>DATKHX010000022.1:0-10639 GCA_035510075.1 Allostellaceae bacterium | reverse complement strand
GGATGGCTGGCGGGCAGCGCATTCCTCGCGCTCGCCGGGTGCGCGAGCCTGTTCGTCGCGACACCACCCGGCAAGCTTTATCGACTTGCGCCGAACGCCAGCTACCCGGGCAACCTGCCGCATGTCCGCGCGCAGCTGCTGATCGACCTGCCGCAAGCCCCGGCCGGCATCGACACCAGCAGGATCGCATTGAGCAAATCGCCAATTTCGCTCGACTACTACGCCGATGCGGCGTGGACCGACCAGGCGCCTGCGCTGATCGAGACGGCACTGCTGGCGTCGTTCGAAAACACAGGCGCCATCACCGCGATCGACCGCGAATCGACCGGTCTGCGCGCGGATTTTATTCTGCGGACCGAGATTCGCCATTTCGAAGCGGTATACGATGCCGCCGGCGGCCCACCACGTGTCTGGGTCGCGGTCATCGCCCGGCTCGTCGCGATGCCGCAGCGCTCGATCGTCGCCCAAGCCCAATTCGAGCAACGCGCCCCCGCGGCCGCGGACAGCGTTCCGGCCGTAGTCGCCGCCTTCAACACCGCAACCGACGCGGCGCTGCGGGACATCGTCCTCTGGGTGCTCGGCAACCCGGCTTTATCGCAACCCCGGCGTTAGTTATTATGGCCACGATTCGTTCGCATGAGGGTGGCCGAGTGACGGCAACAAAAACGATAGCCGAGCTGCGGGTCACCCCGGCCGAAGCCGCCCGCCTGCAACAGGCGGGCGCTATCGTCTCGGATTGCCGCCGCGCCCTCGCCGGCTGCCGAGAGGGTATCCTCGCGGCCGTCACCGCAAATGCGAAGGCTTTCGCAGATTGGCAGCATTACCCTCTCGGCGAGGTCTACGATCCGCAGAGCCATGCCCAATATTTCTATCACGCCCATCCGCTGGCGCAGCGCTCGGCTCGCGAGCACGGGCATTTCCACACGTTTCTGCGCGCCGAGGGGATGCCGATGGGCGTGGCCCCGCTCGTGCTGCCCGAGACCGCCGTCGCCGATGCCTTGCCGACGCCGCCGCAGGCCGCGCCGATCAAGCACGGCACTCGGACCGAGATCAGCCATCTGATCGCGATCACGCTCGATGCGCGAGGCGAGCCGATCCGTCTGTTCACGACCAATCGCTGGGTCACCGGCGAGACCTGGTATCGCGCCGACGACGTCGTCCGGATGCTCGACTGCTTTACCCTCGGCGCCGGCGACGGGCCGGCTCTGCTCAACTGCTGGGTCGGCGCGATCGTCGCGCTGTTCCGTCCTCAGGTCGCGGCGTTGCTCCAGCTGCGCGACGACACCGTCATGAGCTGGCGCCGACGGCGGCGCGCAAACATTTTCGAAGACACCCGGGTCGAGGTCACCTCGAGTTTCGAGATCGACCTCGATGCGCAACTTGCGTTTGTCGACCGGCTTCGTCCGCAGTCGAGCCCGGATTTTCCGGCCGGCGCGGCGCGGCTGCCCCCGATGGCCGAAGGTTGGGGCGAGGATCGCGCGGATTGATCGAGCAAACCGCCCAATCGATCACCGTGACGGCGGCGAGGCGGGCTCGCGCGGCGGAAGGTTGCCCTCCTTCAGGCAGTCGCTGAGCTTGGCCTCTCGCTTCGCATTCGAATCGGGAGAATAGTCGGGGAAGGCGGCCTGCGCCTGCCGGGCGCACTTATCCATGCCCTGCCACCGCTGCATCGCGGTCGTAGCTTGCGCCGTCGCCGCTTGCGCCGCACCCGACACAAGCGCGAGCGCGGCCGCCACCGAACAGACCATCGAGCGCCTCATTCGCCGCCTCCTTCCAACCGAGGGCCTTTGACCGCTGCCGTTCTCGACGCCATGATTATACCTCGATTCGACGGATGCTGTTGTTGCGCCGAACGACGGACTCGGGCTTCCATAGCGGCGGATGGGATCGTGCGAGCGGAGGGCCGGCATGCTGAAGATTTGGGGCAGAAAGACGTCGTCGAACGTCCAAAAAGTGCTGTGGTGCTGCGGCGAGCTCGACATCCCGTTCGAACGGATCGACATCGGCGGCCCGTTCGGCGGCAATCAGGATACCGAGTATTTGGCGCTCAACCCCAACGGGCTGGTGCCGACGATCCAGGATGGCGAGCTGATCCTGTGGGAATCGAACACGATCTGCCGATATCTCGCTTCAACGCGTCACGGCGAGCGGCTCTATCCCTCCGCCGCCGCCCCCCGCGCCCAGGTCGAGCGCTGGATGGACTGGCAGCTCTCGACGGTCGGCCCGCCGATGGGCGCGTTGCTGTACGGATTGATTCGCTCCAAGCCCGAGCAACGCGACCATGCCGCGATCGAGGCGGCGCGGCGCAAAGCGGTGGCCGCCTGGACGATTGTCGAAGACGCGCTCGACGCCGCTCCGTTCCTCGCGGGCGGCGAACTGACCTTGGCGGAGATCGTGATGGGGACGCTCGTCTATCGCTGGCACGCCTTCCCGATCGAGCGCCCGCCGCTGCGCAAGCTCAAATCATGGTACGAGCGCATGCGCGAGCGCCCCGCCTTCAGGACCCACATCGAGATCCCGATCACGTGATCGTGAACGGCGGGCATCGCGGTTCCTATAGCGGAGTGGCGCCGTTATCTGCGCTAACCGCGAACGCCACAGGAAGGAAGCGGGCAGGGGGGGTTATGCGATCATCGTTAAAGTTGCTTGCGCTCGGCGCGACGCTCACGCTTGGCGTGGCCTGCTCGACGGCTGCGTTGGCCGCCGACAAGGAGCAGGTCATCAAGGATCGCCAAGCCTTGATGAAAGACCAAGGTCGGCAATGGCTCGTCGTCAGGAACTATACCCAGGGAAAAGCTGACCAGGCCGCGGCGACATCTGCTCTGGCCTCCTTGATCAAATCTCTACCAACGGTGCCGGATTATTTCCCACCAGGAACGGAGGGACCGAATCCCGACGGCAAGTGGGGGCCAAAACCCGAGGTTTGGAGCGAGCGCGACAAATTCCTGGCGGCCGACAAGACAGTCGCCGACCAAGTCGCAGCGCTCGACGCAGCGGTGAAGAGCGGCGACCAGCCCAAGGTCGCGGCGGCATTCAAGGATCTCGACGCCTGCAGCGGGTGCCACAAGACCTTTCGCGCAAAGCTGCAGTAAGAGCCTTCGCTGCCGCCGCGCTGCTCCTGGCGGCGCCCGTCGGTGCCGCCGAGCCTGATACGGTCGCGCGCGGCGCCTATCTCACGAGTGCCGCCGACTGCGTCGCCTGTCATACCGACCGCGAGCATGGCGGGCAGCCTTTTGCCGGCGGGCGCGCGCTCGCGACGCCGTTCGGCACCTTCTACAGCCCGAACATCACCCCCGATCCCGCGACCGGTATCGGGCGCTGGAGCGAGGCGCAATTCTTGCGCGCCTTGCGTCACGGCGTCCGCCCCGACGGCGCCAACTATTTCCCAGTGTTCCCGTATCCGAGCTTTACCAAGATCGTCGACGCGGATGCGCGGGCGATCAAGGCCTATCTCTTCTCGCTGCCGGCGGTGCGGCACAGCAACCGGCCGCATGACGTGTCCTTCCCGTTCTCTTGGCGGTTTCTGCAGACCGGGTGGAAGTTGCTGTTCTTCGATCGCGGGCCATTTCAGCCGAGCCCAGGTCGCACCGACGCCTACAACCGCGGCGCCTACCTCGTGACCGCGCTGGCCCATTGCGGCGAATGCCATACGCCGCGAAATTTGCTCGGCGCGACCGAACCGACACGCTTTCTAGCAGGTACGGCGCACGGGCCCGACGCCAAGGCGGCGCCGAACATCACGCCCGACCGCAAGACCGGCATCGGCAATTGGAGCGAGGACGACATCGTCGGCGTGTTGACCGACGGCCACACCCCCGATTTCGACTTCGTCGGCGGTGCTATGGGCGAGGTCGTCAAGAGCACCGCGCGACTGACCGATGCCGATCGCCACGCGATCGCGGTCTACCTCAAATCGCTGCCGCCGATCCGCTCGTCGCTCCCGCGCTGGCAGAAAAAAGGCTGACCGCCACCCGTCTTCGCCATTGTTAGGCTCGGTCGAGACTTCTTATGATGGTAGGCGTTTTGCTGGCGAAGGCGGCTAGAGGCCGCATCGCCGGTGGTGCGGAAACCACGAGCGGGTCCGGGTCCGCCGCCCTCTTGTCGGCGCGGTTGGCGGCTGGCGGCAGGAGCGGGCATTGGCGCGAGGGCGACCGGATAAGAGCTTGGCCCGCTTCGAGCGGATCGCATTGGTGTTATCGGGGGGCGAAGCGCTCGGCGCCTACCAGGCGGGTGCCTATGCCGCGCTCGAAAAGAACGGGGTGCGGCCGAACTGGGTCGCCGGCAGCGGCATCGGCGCCGTCAGCGCCGTTATCATTGCCGGGAATTTGCCGCACGAGCGTGCTCTGCACCTGCGCCGGTTTTGGCAACAAATCAGCCAGCGCGCTGCTCTACGCGGTTCTTGGGGCGTCGGCCGCTGGGCGCGCCGGGCGGCCAGCCGCAAGCTGCCCCTTGTCCGCCGCGTCGCGACATGGGCTCGGGTTACGGCCGAGCCGATCGTCTCTGCTGCCGAATTGCGCGAACTGATTGGCGAGGCGGTCGATTTTGATCGGGTCAACTCCGGCGCCGTCCGCGTCGTGCTTGGCGCGGTCAATCTGGCGAGCGGCGCCGAGACCTTTTTCGACAACGACCGGCATGTCCTCAGCCTCGACCACGTGATGGCAGGGACCCCGCTGTCGGGTCTGCCGCCGGTCGCCATCGGCCGGCAGCTGTTCGCCGGAGGTGCCGTTTCGGTGTCGGCGCTGGACGACGCCCGCCCGGCCGACACCCTGTGCTTTGCGATCGACGGCTATGATCCGTTGCCCGGCGGCCCCGGCGGCATCAGCCGATCGGCGCGGGAAATCGCGGCGATGCGGCGCACCCACGATTTGCGCCGCATGATCGCGCTGCTCGGCGAGCGCGTACCCTCGGCCTTGCGCGGCGAGGTCGACATCCGCCGATGCCTCGCCGAAGCGAGCAATGCGACGATGACGATCCTGCACCTCGTTCACGAAGGCAGTGCCGTCGATCTCGATGCAAAGATGGCCGATTTCTCTCAGGGCGCGGTGACCCGGTGCTGGAACGCCGGCGAAAGCGATGTCACGACCAGCCTCGCCCATCCGCTCTGGCTGGCACCGCCCCACCGACTTTCCGGGGTGGTCGTCCACGAGGTGCGCGGCGGGGTGGTCGCGCCACAACGCTGAATCCGGCTTGCCTATGTTATAGGCATGGTCCACCTATTGCCTAGCGATACCGCAGATTTCAGCGCCGCCCAAGAAGCAATCTAAGAACGAAACACCGGCCCTGCCGGTGGTGCAAGGTTAGCGCCAAAACCCTTGCCTAAACGCTTGTCAACACAAATATAGGGTTGAAGTAGAACGGTTTTTGCGATGCAATGCGCTCGCCTGAGGATCGATCGAAGTGGAAGGCTGTTTCGATTTATGCGAGGGTCGAGCAACCGCAAGCCGAGCACCTGGACGAAGATATATGCTTTACGACGCCTACCAAGCACAAAACGACATATTCGGTCCCATTCGCCTGATCGCCGGGACTGCCAGCGAATGGCTTGGACAGCCCTGGCTGCCAATCGAGAACATGCCGTTTTTCCGCGGCGCAGCCGCCGCGATGGAACTGCTGTCGCATGCCGGATTGTCGCACGAGCGGCCGGATTTTCGCATCGACGCGGTAACGATCGACGGCAAGGAAGTCGCCGTCCGTCAAGAAACCGTGGCCTCCCACCCGTTCTGCAATTTGCTGCATTTCCGCAAGGATTTGGCTCGCGACGAGCCGACGGTGCTGGTCGTGGCGCCGCTTTCCGGCCATTTCGCGACCTTGCTGCGCGGCACGGTCGAAACTCTGCTGACCGATCACAACGTCTACTTGACCGACTGGGTCAATGCGCGCGACGTGCCGCTGCTTTTTGGCCGCTTCGATCTCGACGATTTTGTCGAGCTCGTGATCCGCTTTATCCGCCTGCTCGGCCCTCGCACCCATGTCATTGCGGTGTGCCAGCCATCGGTTCCGGTATTGACCGCGGTGTCGCTGCTCGCCGCCGATGGCGATCCGTGCCAGCCTTCCTCGATGGTCCTGATGGGTGGCCCGATCGACACGCGCGCCAACCCGACTGCGGTCAACCGGTTTGCCGAGGCGCACTCGCTCGACTGGTTCGAGCGCACCGTCATAACCTCGGTGCCGGCGCGCTACCCCGGCGCCTTTCGCCGCGTCTACCCTGGATTTTTGCAGCTCGCCGGGTTTCTCAGCATGAATTTCGACCGGCATGTCTCGGCGCATTGGACGATGTTCCGCGATCTCGCCCGCGGCAACGGCGAGAGTGCCGCCGCAACCCGCGCCTTTTACGACGAATATACCGCGGTCATGGACCTGCCCGCCGATTTCTATCTGCAGACGATCGAGCGCGTCTTCCATAGTCATGATCTGCCGCTCGGCCGGTTCCGGGTGCGCGGCCGCCTTGTCGAGCCAGCGGCGATCGAGAGCACCGCGCTGATGACGGTCGAAGGCGAGCGCGACGATGTCTGCGGCCCGGGCCAGACCGTTGCCGCGCACAATCTGTGCACCGGCATCCCGCCGGCAAAAAAGACGCACCACCTCCAGCTCAAAGTCGGCCATTATGGCGTCTTCCACGGCCGCCGGTGGCAGACCGAGACCTATCCCAAGGTCAAGTCGTTCATCCGGGCGCAGGGCTAGCGAGCCTCCCCGCTCCCGCTTTCGGGGAGGGAGGAGTGGGCGGCAGGTCTGATGCGGCGCGCCCGCCCCGCGAACGCCGGAAAGCGTGAGGGAGGAGCAAGAATGGCCATAGGCGGCAAGGTCGTTATCACTTGCGCCGTCACCGGGTCGATCCATACCCCGACGATGAGCCCCTATCTGCCTCTGACCCCGGACGAGATTGCGCGCGACGCGATCGCCGCCGCCGAGGCTGGGGCGGCGATTCTGCATCTCCATGCGCGCGATCCGAAGGATGGGCGGCCGACGCCCGATCCCGGCGTCTTCATGCAGTTTCTGCCGCGGATCAAGCAGGCGACCAACGCCGTCGTCAATATCACGACCGGCGGCGGCCATGGCATGTCGCTCGAAGAACGGCTCGCCGCCCCGCTGCGCGCTCGGCCGGAAATGTGCTCCTTAAACATGGGCTCGATGAATTTCGGGCTCTATCCGATGCTCTCCCGCTACAAGGATTGGAAACATCCGTGGGAGACGCAGCATCTCGAAATGACCCGCGATTTTATTTTCCGCAATACTTTCGCCGATATCGAGCGAATTCTAAAGGATCTGGGCGAAGGCTGCGGCACCCGCTTCGAGTTCGAATGCTACGATGTCGGACATCTCTACAACCTCGCCCACTTTCTCGACCGTGGGCTGGTCAAGCCGCCGCTGTTTGTGCAGACGATCTTCGGCATCTTGGGCGGCATCGGCGCCGACCCCGACAACCTTGTCCATATGAAGCACATCGCCGACAAATTGTTCGGCGACAACTATGCGTGGTCGATCCTCGCCGCCGGCCGTCATCAATTGCCACTGGTGACGATGGGTGCGATCATGGGCGGCAATGTCCGCGTCGGGCTTGAGGATTCGCTGTGGATCGGCCGCGGCAAGCTCGCCACAAGCAATGCCGACCAGGTCAGCCGGGTGCGCGCGATCGTCGAGAACCTGTCGCTGGAAATCGCCACCCCCGACGAGGCGCGATCGATGCTCGCGCTGAAGGGTGGCGACGACGTCGGGTTCTGATCCGGGATGAGTAAACTGGAGTTGCAGATGCCTGGCACCAACCAAGCCTCGTCATGGCCGAGCTCGTCCCGTGGGCCTTCAGCCCACGGACTAGATCCGTGGGCATCCACGCCTTTGCCACGTTCCTTGGCGCCCGTCGCAGTCCCGTGGATGCCCGGATCAAGTCCGGGCATGACGGCCATGTTTGGCGTGGCATCAGGTCCCTCACGATGATCGACAAGCGGGTGCGCGATCTCGCCGCGGCGGTTGCCGGCATCAAGGACGGGTCCGTCGTGCTGTGCGCCGGGTTCGGCGGCGCCGGGCTCCCCGACGCGCTGTGCGAGGCGGTCATCGAACAGGGTGCGCGCGACCTGACGGTTGTCGCCAACAACGCCGGCACCGGCCGCACCGGGCTTGCGGCGCTGATGGCCGCCGGTCGCGTCGCCAAGATCATGTGCTCGTTTCCGCGCAGCTCGGGCTCGGTCGTGTTCGAGGAACTGTACGCCGCCGGCAAGATCGAGCTCGAACTGTTGCCGCAGGGCACGCTCTCCGAGCGGATGCGCTGCGCTGCGGCCGGGCTCGGCGGGTATTATTCGCCGGTCTCGGTCGGCACCCGCCTCGCCGAAGGCAAGGAGCACCGCGAGATCGACGGCCGGACCTATGTGCTCGAAAAACCGCTGAAGGGCGACGTGGCGCTGCTCGCCGCCGACCGCGCCGACCGCTGGGGCAACCTGACCTTTCGCAAGTCGCAACGCAACTTCAACCCGACCATGGCGATGGCCGCCGATCTTTCGATCGTGCAGGTGCGCCACATCGTCGAGCTGGGCGAGCTCGACCCGGAAATGATCGTCACCCCCGGTATCTTTATCGATCGCGTCGTCCAGGTCGCATTTTGAGATTATTTCGCAATGAGGCAGTGAGCAGTGAGAAAGGAAATGCTTGAACGCAAAGGATGTACGGAGTGCGCGGAGCGATCCTTCACGTACTTTGCGAATCCTCAGCGTACTTTGCGTTAAGATGTTCTCATCGTCTCACCGCCTCATTGTGAATTTGCCGGAGGAGCCCGATGCCGCTGAAACGTCGCCAAATCGCCTGGCGGGCCGCCCAAGACCTCGTCGACGGCGCCTATGTCAATCTCGGGATCGGGCTGCCGACCTTGGTCTCGGACTTCATCCCGGCCGACCGTGAGATCGTGCTGCACAGCGAGAACGGCATCTTGGGGGTCGGGCCGGCGCCATCGGGCAACGAGGTCGATCCCGACCTGATCAACGCCGGCAAGCAGCCGATCACGTTGGTAACCGGCGGCAGCTACGTCCACCATACCGACTCGTTTCTGATGATCCGCGGCGGCCATCTCGACCTCGCCCTGCTCGGCGCCTTCGAGGTCGCCGAGAACGGCGATCTCGCCAATTGGACGACCGACGACCCGAGCTTCCCGCCCGGCGTCGGCGGCGCGATGGATCTCGCGGTCGGCGCCAAGGAGATCCGAGTCCTCGTCGAGCACACGACCAAGTCCGGCGCGCCCCGCATCCGCCGCCGCTGCGAATACCCGCTGACCGCCGCCGCCGCGGTCCGCCGGATCTACACCGACCTCGCCGTCATCGACGTGACCCCGGAGGGGCTCGTCGTCCGCGAAATCGCCGAGGACCTCGACTTCACCGCCCTGCAATCGAAAACCGAAGCTGCCCTGCGCCCCGCCCCCGACCTGCGCCCGCTGCGCGCCCCCGCCGTCTGACCGACAGCTCAAACCGCCATTAGATTGGCGTAGCGGTGCTGTCATTGCGAGCGCGGCGAAGCAATCCCGATGGTCGAACGAGCCCGGCCGCATCCGGATTTACAGGCCGGCGCCGGGCATGGCAATTTCCCGCCGTCGAAGAGGATGAAGGCGGGCGGCGATGGCGGGACGGCTCGCGGGCAAGCGCGCACTGGTGACGGCGGCGGCACAGGGTATCGGTCGGGCGACGGCGCTCGCCTTTGCCGCCGAGGGTGCCAGTGTGCTCGCGACCGACGTGGCCGAGGACAAGCTCGAGCCGCTCGCCGATGCACTGATCGCGACGCGCCGGCTCGACGTGACCGACGACGCGGCGATCGCGACGCTCGCCGACGAGCTCGGGCCGCTCGACGTGCTGTTCAATTGCGCCGGGTTTGTCCATCACGGCACGATCCTCGACGCCGCCCCGATCGACTGGGACGCGTCCTTCGCGCTCAACGTGCGCTCGATGTTCGTGATGATCCGCGCCTTCCTGCCCAAGATGCTGGCGAAGGGATCGGGCGCCTCAATCGTCAACATGGCCTCGACCGTGTCCTCGGTCAAAGGCGCCCCCAACCGCTGCGTTTACGGCGCCACCAAAGCCGCGGTGATCGGGCTGACCAAATCGGTGGCGGCCGATTTCATCACCCAAGGGATCCGCTGCAACGCGATCTGCCCGGGGACGATCGCCACCCCCTCGCTCGACGACCGCATCGCGGCGCAAGGGGTGCGCGTCGTCGGCGGCAGCGAAGCGGCGCGCCACGCCTTTGTCGAACGCCAGCCACTGGGACGGCTCGGCACGCCCGAGGAGGTAGCGGCGCTCGCGGTCTATCTCGCTTCGGACGAAGCTTCCTTCACGACCGGCGCGATCCATGTGATCGACGGCGGCTTTACGCTGTGATCGGCTTCGACCGTTTGAAGTGCAACAGGAGGCATTGTCGATGAAGCTTCTTCGCTACGGGCTGCGGGGCCAGGAAAAGCCCGGCCTGGTCGATCGCGACGGCAGGATCCGCGACCTCTCGGGCGTCGTTCGCGACATCGACGGCGCGACCTTGGCGCCGGGCGAACTCGCCCGGCTGCGCGGGATCGACCCGGCGAGCCTGCCGCTCGTTTCAGGAACGCCGCGGCTGGGGCCGTGCGTCGGCTCGATCTCTAAGGTCGTCGCGATCGGCCTCAACTACCGCCTGCATG
>DATKHX010000021.1:0-3604 GCA_035510075.1 Allostellaceae bacterium | reverse complement strand
GCGGTTCGCCGCTGGGCAGGATTTCCGACCGGTGTCGATCAGTGCCGCGCGGCCCGACCGAGCGCCGGGGTGATCGCCCAAAGCAGAATCATCGGAGCGGCACCGTCTCGACGGCGAGCGGAGCGTACAACCTCAGGATGTCGGCCGCGGATTGGGCCACCTCGTCGTCCTCGGCCTGCACGGCAACCGCGGTCTCGCCGTTACGGATATAACGGGCAAAGGTGTGACACACGTCGCCCCACACCATCGGGTCTACTTCCAACGCTTCGAGCTCGGCCCGGACCGTCGGCGGAACCGGCCCGACCTCCCTGAGGACGCGGTGGGCGAGCCGGCTCTTGGGGAACCCCTCGGTATGCAGCCGATGGTAGGCATCAAGGGCGATCCCGCTCGAGGGAAACAGCCCGATGACCAGCTTCACCGTCATGCGAACCTCCTCCGCCACCGTATCGGCGACATTGACATCGATCCAGCAGCTTAAAGCTAAAGGGTGTTTCCCGTCCGGCTGCTACCGCGCCGCCGTCGCACCGAGCTTGCTCGCCAGCGCTATCGACATTTTTCGATGCTCCTGCAAAGTCGGCAGCGTGTTGCGAGCAAACTCCTCAAGGTCTGCTTCGCGCCCGGACAGCTCTTCGCGCTCGAACAGCCTTATCGCCTGGTCGTGATCGACCACCATCGCATGCGCGTAATCCCGGTCGAAGTTTCCGTCGTGCTCGTTGGCAAGCTTCTCGCGCAGTCGCTGATGCTCTGCGTCGAGGGTATTCGGCACGGCGAGGCCGTCGGCTTGTGCGATCGCGGTCAGGCGGGCATTCGCCTTCGTATGATCGACGACCATGCGGTCGGCAAAAGTCCGGACATCGGGGTTCGCCGATTTCTGGGCAAGCTTGCTGAGCTCGATCTCGGCGAGGCCGCCATGTGCGGCATTGTCGACAAAATCGCGGTCGCTCTGGCCTAGCGTATGCTGGCCCAGTGCACCCCGGCCTAACGTACCCTGGGCCGATGTCGGTCGGCCCGAGTCAGCCGGCGGGCTAGCCGGGCCGGTCTGCGCCAGCACCGACCCGATCGCGGCCGAACCCGACAACAATGCGACGGCGATAACCGCTGTCCGCGCGCGCATACCGATCATCGAACCCTCCGAATTGGGAGCATCCTCCTGTCAACGGGGGCCTGGAAGGGGGGGTTCCGCGCCCGCTTCAGCAAGAAACCCAGCGCTCGACTACCGGCTGATCGGCGGCGGCTCGACAAAGCCGCCGAATTCGCGCTCGATCAGCCCGGCGAAGCCGATTGTCGTATGGTCTTCGAGATAGGGGCCGATGATCTGCACGCCGATCGGGAGGCCGCCCTCGCTCCGCTCGATCGGCGCGACCGTCGCCGGCAAGCCAAGCAAGATCGCCATGCCGGCCCAGACGATCTGGTGAATATAGGGGACCTGCTTGCCGTCGATATCGAGATGCCGTGACCGGTGGTCTTTCGCGTGATCGTGGGGAAAAGCCGGGGTCGGCATCGGTGGGCACAGCACCACGTCGAATGCCTTGAACAGGTCGCGCCATTGCTGGCGCATGCGGCCTTGGCGGCGGCTCGCCAAGATCCAGTCGCGATGGCTGAAGGCGAGCCCGCGAACCCGGGCCGCGGCGAGACTGTCGTCGTCGGGAGGCAGGTCCTTCGCCGCAGCTTGCGGTCGCCGGCCCGATGGCGGGCAGCGCCACCGACCTCGCCTTGGAACTCGACGTCATCGCCTTTGTCTGCCTGCGCGGCTTCAGGCGGAAAGGCTGCGGTCGCGGCCGCCGCCGCGGCGCCGACCAGCAAATCCCGTCTGCGAGGCTCGATTTTCATTTGATCGCCCTCGGCAACGCCCGCTGCACCGAACGCCGCGTCTGCCGCCCGGGCATGCCGGCACGCAGAGTGCAGCATTCCACAGGCCTCCCGTCGCGACGCGACGGGAGGCCCGCCGCCAAGAAGCCCTCGGGCAAGTGTAACGTTCCTGAATGGGTTGTTGCCCGGCCCGGCGGCGTGGTATCGAGGCGCTCGCCCCGGGGCACCTCGCCGGTGGCGATCGAGGCATCGGGGTCGGATGAAATACGCGGTGGGAGTGGCAATCGTGATCGCAACGGTGTCGCTGGCGGTAAGCAGCAGCCGGTCGCAAACCAGCGTGATCCAACAAAACAGCGTCAGCGTAAATCACGAAGGCACCAGCGTCACGATCAGCGGTCAGACGGTTTCCGTCGATACCTCGACAACCGGCCGCCGAGTGATTGGCGACGGGCAGCCGGCATCGGAGACGCGGCCGATCGGCCCGGTTGCCGCGATCGCCGCGGATGGCGCTTTCGCGGTGACGGTGAAGGTCGGCCCCTCGGCCGGGCTCACGATCGAGACCGACAAGAACTTGCTGCCGATCGTCAAGACCGACGTAGCGAACGGCCGGCTCGACATCTACACCGATAAATCCTATTCGGTCGACGTTCGGATCAAGGTCACCGTCACCTCGCCTGATGTCAGCGACATATCGGCGTCCGGGAGCAACCAGATCAATGGCGAGGGGCTTGCCGGCGGGCCGCTGACAGTTTCGCTGAACGGCTCCAACACTGCTGTGCTGACCGGGAATGTCTCAGCATTGACGGCACATATGAGCGGCTCGAACCGTCTCTCGGCGCAGCAGCTGACCGCCGATTCCGCCAATATCACAATCAGCGGGTCGGGCCATGCGGTGGTCGATGCCCGTCGGCAGATCGTCGCCCAAGTTTCCGGCGCCGGCTCGATCGCGGTCTACGGCAACCCCCAAGCGCGCAGCACCGAGGTCAACGGCGCGGGGAAGATCACCTTCGAATGACGCGGCCCGGTAAGGGCGAATAAGGCCGCCGCGTAATAAGGCCGCCGCTCAAGGGCGGCGACCCCGCGCCCCAGTCGTCAGATATCGGCTATTCGACCTGGCCCTTGCTGCGCCCGTCGGGGCACGCACAATCCGCACCGCTGCGCAGCGAATTGTCCCGCAGCGCCGCCGGTGCGACGAACGAGCACCGGCCGACCGGTGTCGCGCATTGACAGGTGTAGTATTGGCCGCCGCTTCCAGTCGAATCCGCCGCCGGTTCGCCAAATCCCACCGCTGGGCCTCCGAACGTAGTGCCGCCAAAGCTGCCGCCGTTCATGCCGCCGGAGCCGCCGCCCATGCCACCGGCATTGCCAGCCCCCATTCCGCCGGTATTGCCGCCCATGCCCGCACCGCCACCCATACCCGCGGCATTGCCGCCGCCCATCCCCCCGCCTCCGCCGCCCATCCCCCCGACGAGCACCAGCTCGGGACTGGCGGCCCCGGTGCCGGAGAAGCCGGAAAGCTTGGAAACACCGCTGGCCGCAGCAGGGGCCGTGCCGAACGCTCCGGACGCCGCAAAGAGCGCCGCCAGCGCGACCCGCTTGTTCATCGCACTCCTCCCTATTAAAGTTAAACTTAAGAATAACAGCTGTTGGTATGCACGGCCATAACCGAAGCGCGGCATCTCGGGCGAGCGAGGATGAGCCAGAACTGGGCGATCTGCATCGGCATCGACCGTTACGACAACCTGCAATCGCTGCACTTCGCAAAACGCGATGCCGAAGCATTGCGCGACTTTTT
>DATKHX010000020.1:0-6732 GCA_035510075.1 Allostellaceae bacterium | reverse complement strand
CATCGCGGCCTCGGACGGCAAGATCGCGGAAGGCAGGGCGGATCTCGCGGCGCACAAAACCGAAGCCGAGGGCCTCGAGCAGCAGATCGGCCTCGCGCTGCAGGCCGAGAATATATACCGGATCCTGGTGGCGAAGGATCTCGCCTCGAAGCTCAGGCTGATCGAGACCAGCCAGCGCCGGGTCGAAGCCCAGTCGCGGCTCGCCACTAATCTCGGCGAGCAGCAGAAGCTGAGCGACGAGATTGCCGCCGGGCAAGCCGACCGCGCCGCCTTTGTCGGCGAGTGGAAGCGCAAGCTCGCCGAAGAAATGGCGCAGACCCGCAGCGATCGCGACGCAACCGCCGCCCAGCTGTCGAAGGCGCGGCTGCGCCACGATCTCGCGGTGCTGCGGGCGCCGCGCGACGCGACGGTGCTGGAAGTCGCGGCGCGGCCGCAGGGTGCGGTCGTGCGCGAAGCCGAGCCGATGATCCGGCTGGTGCCGGCCGGCGCGCCGCTCGTCGCCGAGGTCGAGATCGACACCCGCGATGTCGCACGGGTACGGCTCGGCGATCCGGTGACCATCAAGCTCGAAGCGTTGCCATGGCAGCAATACGGCCTCGCCCATGGCGTGCTGAAGACCCTGACGCCGGACACGATCGAGGACAGCAGCGCGCGCGAGACCGCCGAAGACATGACGGCACCGGGCCTCAAGACCCAGGTTCGGCAGAGCCCGATCCATTATCGCGCGCGGGTCGCGCTGACGCAGGCGAAATTGCGCAACCTGCCGCCCGGGTTCGCGCTGCGGCCGGGGATGCGCCTTGTCGCCGACATCAAGATCGGGCGCCGCTCGATCCTGCAATATGTGCTGAACCCGCTGACCCGCGTCATCGACGAGAGCCTGCGCGAGCCCTGAAAATCACGAGACAGGTCCGATGCCGATTTATTTCTGCGACAGCCTGAAAGACGTTTCGATCCTCAACGGAGTGGCGCGGCTCGAGTTTCAGCGGCTGGAAGCCGTCGCCGCCGGCGCCAATCGCGAGTTTCGCGCGGTCTCGGAATTCACCGTGGCGATCCCGATCCAGGGGCTCGCCCAGACCATGAGCCTGCTCGAAGGAGTGCGCGATCGGCTGGTCCTTGAAGGGATTTTCAATAAACCCGCACCGGCCGAGGCACCGGAAACCGCACGATCGGCGCCGGTCGCAGAGCGATCTCCGAATTTTTGAGACCTAGGCCCAAAGTGCGAAACCCGGCGGTCCGCGATATTTGAGGTATCGTGATCTTGCCCCGAGCGCTTGAAAGTTTGAAGAGACATCATTTCGGATGAGTTTTTTCAGATTGCCAGCGTGTCGCCGCTTGTAGAACATCCAGAACAACGTCTTGCGTTCTTGGACCAAGGGAAGAAACCAGATGAGCGACAACCAAGTCTCCGACGTCTTGGCGCAGGCTTTTGCGGCCGAGGGTGTCGACACCTTGTTCACCCTGATGGGCGACGCCAACATGTACTGGTCGGCGGCGATGGCTGACAGTCAAGGGGCGCGGCTGATCCATGCCCGGCACGAGCATTGCGCCGTCGCAATGGCAGATCACTATGCCCGCGCGTCCGGCAAGGTCGGGGTCGCCTCCGTCACCTGCGGCCCCGGCTACACCCAGATCATGACCGCGCTCGCGATGGCGGCGCGGGGCAATGCGCCGGTCGTCGTATTCTCGGGCGACGCGCCGATCGGCGCACCCTGGTATCTCCAGCAGATCGACCAGGCGCCATTGGCGCTGGCGACCGGCGCCCATCACATACCGGTCCGCACCATCGCGCGGGCGCTCGATAACGTCCGCGAGGCCTTCTACGTGGCCCGCGCCGAGCGCCGCCCGGTCGTGCTGAGCGTCCCGCTCGATCTGCAGAAGGAAGCGTTTGCGAACCCCCTCGACTACACGCCATCGACCGCGCTGATGCCGCGCGCCCAGTCGATCCCGCCCGACGCGACGCTGGTCGACGAGGTCGCTTCGATGATCGCCGCGGCCGAGCGGCCGGTCGTGATCGGCGGTCGCGGCGCAATTTGGTCGGGCGCCGGCGAAGCGCTCAAAGCCCTGGCCGAGGAGAGCGGCGCATTGCTGGCGACCACCCTCTTGGCCAAGGGCCTTTTCGACGGCAATCCCTTTGCCCTCGACATCGCCGGCGGATTTTCGAGCGACCTCACCCGCGAATTCTTCGCCGCGAGCGATCTGGTGATCGCCGCAGGCGCCGGGCTCGGGCACTACACGACCGATGGGGGCAATCTCTATCCCGACGCCAAGGTCGTACAGATCGACACCCATCCCCGCGGGATTTGGCAGGGGCTGCGCACCGCCGATCTACATATACGCGCCGATGCCCGCGCCACCGCCGAGGCTATCACCCGCCGCCTGCGTGAGCGCGGCATCCGCCGGCCGGGCTGGCGCAGCAATGCGGTCGCGGCACGGATCGCGGCTGACGTGCCCGACAACAAGAAATTCGCGGTCACACCTGGCACCTTGGACCCGCGGCCGGTCCTGGGCGAGCTCGACGCCGCGGTGCCAAAGGATTGGGATATCGTCGTCGCCGGTGGCCACTGCTTCAGCTTTGCAATGACCCATTTGAAGGGCCGGCCCGGCGGCAAATATCATATCCCGATCGATTTCGGGGCGATCGGCTCCGGCCTTTCGGCGGCGATTGGCGTCGCCGTAGCGCGCGACAGCGACAAGGTCATGCTGATCGACGGCGACGGCAGTCTCTATCAGCACATCCAGGAGCTGGAAACGCTGCGGCGCCACGGGCTCAAACTGCTGATCTGCATCCTGAACGACGGCGGATACGGCGCGGAAACGCACAAATTCCGTGCCACCGGCGGCGACCCCGATCATGCGACCCATGGCCGCGGCGATATTGCCGCGATCGCTCGCGGCTTTGGCCTCAAGGCGGCGACAGTAACCGAGATGGGCGAGTTCGAAGCCTTGTTCCGCGATCATCAGCAATCGCCGGGCAGCACCCTCTGGGACGTGCATATCGACGAGCTGATCCCGTCGCGCCACTATCGCCGCGTGCATTACGGCGAGCTGTGATCGGAGACTTTTCCGACGGCCTTCCCTGCTCCCGCAGCACCGACTGAGGTTGGGCATCTTGATCGCGGGCTGCCTCACAGGCATATAACAGGCGCAGCGTTCGTGCTCCGGTTTGGAGCTACGTGACCGAGGCCGCGTGAGCATCCCGCCTTCCGGCAGGATCTAGGTTCGGTCTTTATCCCCTGCCCTGATCCGACAACCCTCGTCACGCGGGTCGTCCCCGGCCCGTGATGCGCACGCGATCGCTCGCCTGCGTCTTTCGGAAACTCGTTGACCTGAAGAGGCACCAGTTTTGCCCAGCTTTTCCGATTTCGGACTCGCAGCCCCGATCCTCCGCGCCCTTGCCGCCGAGGGCTATACGATCCCTACCCCGATCCAGACCCAGGCGATCCCAAAGGTTCTCACCGGCCGCGATCTCTGCGGCATTGCCCAGACCGGGACCGGCAAAACCGCCGCCTTCGCATTGCCTATTCTGCAACGCCTCTACGACGCGCGGCGAACCACTCCGCCGCGGGGGTGCCGCGCGCTCGTGCTGTGCCCCACCCGGGAATTGGCCAACCAGATCATGGACAGCTTCCGTGCCTACGGCCGCGGAATGCCGCTTTCCGCAGCGGTTGCGTTTGGCGGCGTCCCGATCGGGGCGCAGCAGCGACGGCTGGTCTCGGGAGTCGACATCCTCGTCGCCACGCCAGGGCGGCTGCTCGATTTGATCGAGCGCAAATCCCTCGCTCTGTCGAGCGTCGAGGTTCTTGTTCTGGACGAGGCCGATCGAATGCTCGACCTCGGCTTTATCCATGCGCTGAGGCGGATCGTGAAGCTGCTGCCGCAGCGGCGGCAAACACTCTTGTTTTCGGCGACGATGCCGCAACCGATAGCCGCGCTCGCTGCGGAATATCTCGACGACCCGCTGACGGTAGCGGTGGCGCCCGCCGCGACCACGGTCGAGCTCGTGGATCAGCGCGTCGTGTTTGTCGCGAGCGCCGAAAAGCGGGAGCTGCTCGCGAATTTGCTGCGGGACCCGGCACTCGCGCGGGTGCTGGTCTTCACCCGAACAAAGCATGGTGCGGATCGGGTCACGCGGCATCTGGTCGGCGCCGGCATCGACGCGACCGCGATTCACGGCAACAAATCGCAGCCGCAACGCGAGCGGGCGCTCGCGGGCTTCCGCGCGGGTCGCGCCCGAGTGCTCGTGGCCACCGACATCGCCGCGCGCGGCATCGATGTGGAATGCGTGTCGCACGTCATCAACTTCGAGCTGCCGAACGTGCCGGAGGATTACGTCCATCGCATCGGGCGAACCGCGCGCGCCGGGGCCGCCGGCACGGCGATCTCGCTGTGCAGCGACGAGGAACGCCTGTATCTGCGCGATATCGAAAAGCTTACGCGGGTCGCCGTCCGGGTGCACTCGCACAGTGGCGAACCCGTCAACCGCCGGATCGCCCCATCACCGGAGGCAGTCCGTGGAGAACGGGTCGATGCGGGCCGACGAACGCGGCGAGCTCGAGGCGGAAACCCCAACGGTGCGCGCAGCCGCGCGGCATTTTGACGGCAACCCCCTGGGGAGGCAGAAACGCGGACGCCGTGAATCGGTCCATGACCCATGCGGAGCGCGGTGCGATCGCGCCGGCGTATCTAGCGGGCTGTTGAGCGCTACGACCTTGACGCGGATGTCGCGGTCGGGGGGACGACCGCTGGTTCGAATTTCCGCGAGTGGTGACCGGAGGAAGTCGCTGCGGGAGCGGACCTGCGCGGCTGGCGCCCGCTAACGAGGCTGGGCGTTCACTACCGGCGCGACAGAATGACCGACCGGCAGCGGCGGCTTGAGCAAAGCATAGGAGACAATGCCGATAAACAACAGCACCGGGATCACGACCGGCGGCACCAGGTATTTCACGGGTTTCCCTTTTCAAAAACGAGCAGCCGCGTTCCTCCTTCCTCCATCGGCCACGCCGGAGGAGCAGGTTCCCGAGCTGGATTACAGGATGGCTGTCAACACCGCCGCCCCGAGGGCAAGACACCCGAGAAGTATTATGGCGCGATAGTATCCCTTGTCTCTTTGGGTGGTGGTCGGTTCCCGAGCCGGTGTCCTTGTTTCCGCATGTCCTGGCAACAGCTCCACCAATCGGTGGCTGACTGCCATATTATCCGACGCCAGCGGTCGCGCGATCGGCAACCGGGCGATCATCGGCGCCAGTGCCTCGGCCGCGAGCGCCTTTGGCAAGCCTGCCAGGCGCGCCGCTTCCTCCCATGGATCGACCCCGAGCCGCGTCAACGCCGAAATGACGTTGAGCGACATGCCGTTTTGCTCGTCGCCAATCGAAGCGAAAAGAAAACCACTCAGATCCGAATGGAGCAGTGAAAATCGAGCTGCCAACGGCATGATCGCTCCGGCTCAATGACACAACTGGCGTCGTCGGGAGCCACACGTGATCGAGAGGGACCGCGCAGCCGACCGGAACAAGGCCCCGTGCCTGTTGTCGAACGCTACAGAGGGCTGCCGAGCCGTTCGGCGCAGGCCCGCGCAACCGCGGAGTTTGGGGCGCTTCCCGGCACCGTTGCCCAGCCGCCCTTTTCGATCATAGACTCGCGGTCCCAGGACGAGACCTTGTTCAACTCCGCCAGTTTCGCGGGTGCATTGACCTGGTGCTGGAATTTCTCGACGCAGATCGGCGTCAGAACGCCAACGACCGCGGTTTCAGCGCGATCTGCCGCCATCTGCTCGGCCGCGCTGTCAAGCTTCCAGCCGAGCGATGAAAACCCGACCACTGAAATCGCAGCGGCGCCGATCACCGCTCCCCAGATCCCTGGCTTTAAACTCTGAGAAATTTTCATTCGCCTATCCCTGCATCGGGAGGAAGCCGTGCCGTCCCGATCTTGCCGCCGCAAATCGCGGCTCCGAGGGAGAACTCGTCTGCTACCCGACAGGGCACCTAGGACTTCGCCGGATAAACCACACGCCGTTCCGTGGTGCAGAATTATGCGCGGCAGACCGATTCTCCTAACACTTATATCGTGTTCTTTTTAATATTTACAATAGACGGTGGAAATATTTAGACGGTGGAAATATTTAAGGAGCTAGCGGTTCACCAGCCATTGGGTCAATTTTCAAATCGATATTTTTATTTTTCATGCGTGATGTCATCGGCTGACAGGAGCTGCGCTGCTTTGCCCGCTTGAACGCTGGATCATCCCGAGAACCCGGATCCAGGATTTTGCCTGCATGGCTTGGCCGGCGAGCGCCGCAGCACGGGCATTTTCCCGCGCCACGGTGGCAGCCTCCGCCCCGTGCACATCGACCATGTCGCGGGCGAGGATGTGCTCGTCGCTTTCGCCGCTCATGGCATCCTCCCGCCAATCATCATGTTTGCGGCGTCGCGCGGGAATGTGCGCCGAGTGGCCGTCGCTGCCTGTCCTTAAGGCCAGAAAGCGACGGCCGCTTCACAACGCCGGGTATGGCCGGAAGCTTAGTAATCCATTCCGCCCATACCGCCCATTCCACCCATGCCGCCCGGCGGCATCCCGCCGGCACCCTTGGGCTCGGGTTTGTCGCCGATCATCGCCTCGGTGGTGATCAGCAACCCCGCCACGGAGGCGGCATCCTGCAGCGCCACGCGCACGACCTTGGTCGGATCGATGATCCCGGCCGCCACCATGTCCTTGTATTCGCCCAGTTGTGCATCA
>DATKHX010000019.1:0-13790 GCA_035510075.1 Allostellaceae bacterium | reverse complement strand
ATCCAGCGCAATTCGGGCACATTGAAGATCCGCACCGACCAGAAGATCGTCTATCTGCGCAACTGGGACGACGAAAAAGAGCGCCTGAAGGGTGTCACCCGCCTGTTGCAGGCGCTCGTCAAACTCGCCCGCACCACCAATTCTGAACCCGCCGCTACTGCGCCGCCCGCACGTGCTCCAGAACTCGCCAAACGCGCGGCGGGACAACGATAAACCGATCCCGCAAAGGACGCAGGCATCACCTTTTCCCCGCACTTGGGACGGCCGGCAGCAATCGTTACGTGAGCCCCTGCGACAGCCGAAAGAAAATTTGAATCCTGAATTATCGCGACGCGCAAACGCGACTTGGGGTTTGTGTTGGTTGAGCTGTATCTTTGATGCAGTCGGATTCGGCCCAATGGACAATAACCAGCCCCGCCTGCCGTAAGCGCTTAGTGCGCGAGCCGATGACGTCAACAACGGTTGTCAGTACAAAAGGAGGGTTTGATGGTCGCGATCAAATCGGTGGCGCACTTCAGTATTCCGGTCAGCGACGTCGAAAAAAGCACGCGGTTTTACACCGAGATTGTCGGCTGCCGGCATCTTCAGACGGTGGGCGGCGGGCATATGGCGTTTCTCGACGCGGCCGGGACCTGCCTGATTTTGGTCAAGCGCGAGCCGCCGATCAATCCGGTGCTCGACAACCATGGCGGCGTCCACCATTCCTTTGCCATAGCACCCGGCGAATATCGGGCGGCGCTCGACCATTTGCGCGCCCACGGCGTCGCGATCGCCTTTGAGGAGGACCGGCAAGGCGGTGTCTTGAACGGCCCGCGCGCCTATTTCCACGATCCCGACGGCACCGTGCTCGAATTCATCGACCTGACGAGCTACTCCGGCCGCTCGGCCTGAGCCAAATCTCGCGCATCGCGGCGCTCGGCCGCCGCACCGATGCTCACCGCGCCGCCTTGCAGGGCTAGTCTAACGTTCGCCGAGATAGGCGAGAGTCGGGAGGTAGGCCCGTGCGACCTGAGGCGATATCGCCAAAATCGCAAACATGTTGGGGACGAAATCGAAGCCCGCGGGCGGGTAGCCCTGCGTCCAGCTGGCGACCCAGTCGACGTTCAGATAGCTCACCGCGCCCGGTGCGAGCTGCAGGGTGGCCGTCTGACCGGTCGGCAAGCCCAACGGCTGGACCGTGAAGCTATAGGTTCCCGGCGCAAAGTCGCGATAAAACCCGGTCGCCACTGGAATCGCCGCGACCGGCGCGCCGTTGGCATAAATCATCGGCGAGAATGCCTGGACCGCGCCAAACTGCGGCGATATCGACCCGCGCAAAAACCAAACCCGCGCCATCTCCGGTTTGACCGGCGGCACCTGCGATTGCGAGATGGTTGGACCCGTCTGCGCGCAGCCGGCCAGAGCAACCCAGCACAACCCGAGCAGCATCGGTATCGTCAAATGGTATTGTCGCACGGTCGTTCTCCCGTAGCACGGGCCCGAAGCGCGTCGGCCCGAGCGGCTTCTCCCGGATGAAGCCGCCACCGCCTATCTGCATCGGATCATGCGGGTGCCAAGGCACCGCGCAATCAAATCACGGTGAGCGGGCAAATCACGGTGAGCGGGCGCGCGGCCAACGCTGTCGAGGCGGCGCGATCCCTTTGCCGTCTCAGCACTTCCTCCGGCTCAACCGCCAATTCGGGGCAGGGGGGCTACCCGACCCGGCGCGAGGCCGGCGTTGAGTGAGACTGGAATCTTGTAAAGGCTCACGGCGTTCTCAAAGACCAATTGATCGAGCGCCTCTTTGCCAAGCGCCGCCTCCGCCGGGGCGTGGCCCATCGCCTTGGAATGCGGCCACGGGCTGTCGAGCCCCGGGAAGTCGCTGGCCCACAGGAAATTACCCATTCCGACCTCGGGCACGCGGCGAAAACCGCCCTCCTCCTCGACCTCGAAGGTAAAGAAGACCTGGCGTTTGACAAACTCGCTGGGCTTGGCGGACAGCGGGATGTCGGGCTTGAACACGCGGCTCTCGGGGCCGCCGAAATCGTATTCGCGGTCGAAGCGCCAGAACATGAATGGGACCCAACCGACCCCCGCCTCTTCGAGCACAAAACGCAGGCCGGGATGGCGGTCGCAAATTCCCGAGAAGACGACCGCACTCATCAATTCCGCCATCAGCCCCATCGGGAAGTTGGCGACCCGCATCAAGGCCTGGTTGCGTGGCTCGATGCCCGCGACCCGACCCCCATCTGGCGCGACCCGCCGCTCGGGTTGGCGTGCAGGTTGACCGGCATGCCGGTCTCGGCGGCGGCAGCCCAGACCGGCTCCCACATCTGGTGGATCACTGGCTCGGGCGCGTTGACCCAATCGAAGATCACCCCGGTCGGCAGGCCGAACTCCGCCACCCGCATCAGTTCGGCCACCGCCTCCTCGGGTGTCTGGCAGGGCAGCGGGAGAAGCATGATGAACCGGCCGTTCGACTCCTCGTAGAGCTCTCGCGCCCAGTCGTTGACCGCTCGAACGCAGGCGGCGCGCAATTCGGGATCCTTGATCGCCGATATTTGCTCGTAGGGGCCGTTGACGAGCTCGGCATCCACCCCGTCACGGTCCATATCCTCGCAGCGATACTTGGCATTCGCCGCGCGGAAGATGCCGGGCTCGGGCTCTTCCGGCAGTCCCGCCCGCGTATAGCAATTGACCGGCCCCCGGCCCACTCCGGCCCAGCCGACGCCGCTCCACGGGCGTCCCTCGACGATCCATTGCCGGGCGCCGTCCGCTCCTTGCACGATACGCGGCCCGTCATCCTGGAATTTTTTGGGCAGACGCTTCGTCCACAGATCAAACGGAAGGTGCATCAGCCGGCAATGTCCATCCGCGGAAACCACTCCAAATCGCTTTTCCATGGCGCGCTTTCTCCGTCAGCGGTTCGGATCAAACGTGTTTGCCCGAACGCCACGATGACAGCGTATCACGAAGGTCAAGAACCGCAGAGCGGCATGCCGCTCAGGCCATGGCACGGTCGGAGACCAGCGCCGGGCGTTTGCTGCGGAAATCGGTCGCCTTTTCGAAGGCGTCGGCGACGCGGAAAAGGGTCGGCTCCTGGAACGGCTTGCCGACGAGCTGGATCGCGACCGGCAATCCGCCCTCGCCAAACCCCGAGCAGATCGAGATCGCCGGATACCCGGCAACGTTGAACGGCATCGTAAAGCTCGGCGTCTGGAACAAATCCCATTTCGGCAAGGCGTCGATCTTAGGCGCCTCGGAGGGCTGGGCCGCGGTCAGCACGACATCGAGCCCGGCCATCGCGTGTTGCAACTGGGCGCGCAATTCGCGCCGCCGCCGCACCGCCTGCAGATAATCGACGCCCGACACAAAGGCGCCGAGCATCAGCCGGCTGCGCACCCGTTCTCCGAAATCGCCGAGCCTCGTGCGCGTCCATTCCTCGTAGGCGGCGGCACGCTCCACAATCGAGATCAGCGAGCCGCACGCCCCCCAATCCTGCAACGGCGACAACTGCACCTCGCTGATCTCGGCGCCGAGGCCGCGCAGGCATGCGATCGCGTCGTCGATACCGCGCCGGGTAGCGGGGCTGACCGGGTAATCGGTCTCGTGGAAATGGTGGATCACGCCGATCTTGAGGCCCTTGACCCCGCTGCCGATCAGCGCGCTGTAGTCGGGCACCGGCCGCTTGGCGCTCGCCGGGTCGCGCGGGTCCTGGCCGGCCAAGGCCTGCAGCATCAGCGCGCAATCCTCGGCGGTCCACGCCATCGGCCCGATATGGTCGAGGCTGAACGCGGCGGGGGCGACGCCCGCGCGGCTGACGAGGCCGTAGGTCGGCTTGATGCCGGCGATGCCGCACAATGCCGCGGGCCCCCGGATCGACCCGCCGGTGTCGGTGCCGATGCCGCCGAGGATGAGCCCGGCGGCCACCCCCGCACCGGTGCCGCTGCTGCTGCCAGCGGTGAAATGGTCAGTGTCCCACGGGTTGCGCGCCGGCGGCCAGGGCACGTCGAAGGACGGCCCGCCATCGGCGAATTCATGGGTCGTCGTCTTGCCCATCAGCACGGTGCCGGCGGCGGCGAGCCTTTCGGCGCAGGCGGCGTCGGTGTCGGGCACGTTGTCGGCGAGAAGCTTCGACTGGCAGGTCGTCGGGATGCCCTTGGTGTCGACGATGTCCTTGAGGCCGATCGGGATGCCGTGCAGCGGCCCCTTCGGCCCGCCGGCCATGATCGCGCGCTCGGCGGCGCGGGCGGCGGCCATCGCGCGCTCCTCGGTCAAACGGATAAAGGCGTGCAGCCGGTTGTCGAGCCGGTGCACCCGGTCGAGGCAGGCCTGGGTCAGTTCGACCGGCGACAGGCTTTTGGCCGCGATCAGCCGGGCCGCCTCGGCGATCGTCGGGATCGCGTCGCTCATGCCAGATCCTCCTCGGCAAACCCGTAGGTCAGCGCCGGCTCGGCCATCCGCCCACGCGGCTGGCGCACCCGCGCCGCCATTGCCGCGATGCCGGCATAAACCTCCTTGAGCTCGGCCTTTTGCGCGGCGTCGAGGCTGAGCCCGGCGCGGGCCAAAAGAAAGTCGAGAGCTTCGTCGGAAATTTCAGCGGCCATCGGGGCATTCTCCTTGGTTGGGTGGTGCGGCGGGCCCGCTCCGGGCGACGGCCGCGGGCGCATAAGGCCGGGCAAGAACCGGGCCAGCCTCGGCCGGCACCGGCGTCGTCGGCACGGACATTGCCAGTCGTCGGCACGGACGTTGCAACGAGCATTGCACGAGGCGGGCGGAAAGGCGAGCGCTGCGAATGCGGTCTCGCCCGTCGGCGCGCTGCAACAGACCGAGAGGGTCCCGATGATCCGCATGCCTCTGCCCATCAGCATCGTCACAACAATGCTGCTCAGTTTAGCGGCAGGCGCGCCGGGTTTTGCGCAAACCCTCCGCATCGCGATGACCGCCGCCGACATCCCGACCACCAGCGGCATCCCCAACAATGGCGGCGAGGGATACCGGTTTCTCGGCTTCCCGGCCTTTGACGGGCTGGTCGATTGGGATTTCACCCACCCCAACCAGATCGCCGGGTTGGCGCCGGGGCTGGCGACCGCGTGGAAAATCGATCCCGCCGACCACACCCGCTGGGTCTTCACATTGCGGCAAGGCGTCAAATTCACCGACGGCAGCGATGTGACCGCCGACGCAATCGTCTGGAACCTGCAACGGCTTTACGACGACAAGTCGCCGCAATTCGATCCAGCCGCCTCGGCGATCGTGCGTTCTTTTGTCAACATGCTCGATCGCTGGCAGAAGGTCGACGACCACACGATCGCGATCTACACCAAATCGCCGTTCAGCTTTTTCCCATACATGGTCCCCAACATCCTGATCGTGAGCCCGGCCGAATGGGAGAGGTCGGGGCATAGCTGGACCGAGTTCGCGAAGCACCCGGCCGGGACCGGGCCATTTCAGATCACCCAGGTCGTTCCCGGCCAATTCGCCGAGATGACGCGCAACGCCAATTATTGGGACAAGACCCGGATCCCGAAGCTCGAAAAAATGGTCGTGATCCCGATGCCGGAGCCGACGACCAGGCTCGCGGCATTGCGCTCGGGCGAGGTCGACTGGATCGAGGTGCCGCCGCCCGACGCGATCCCGTCATTGAAGGCAGCCGGGTTTCAGATCAGCCTGTGGCCCTACCCGCATGTCTGGCCGTACATATACAAGGTGACCGACGGCTCGCCCTTTGCCGACCAGCGGGTCCGGCAGGCGCTGAACTATGCGATCGACCGCGACGCGATCGTCAAATTTCTGAACGGCACGGCAAAGCCGGCCTACGGCCTCTACCCGCCCGGCAACCCGTATTTCGGGGCGCCGGAGTTGCGCTACGGCTATGATCCGGACAAGGCGAAGGCGCTGCTGAAAGCCGCCGGCTTTGGCCCCGACCATCCGGTCAAGGCCAAGATCATGATCTCGACCGCCGGCTCGGGGCAGATGCTGCCCTTGCCGATGAACGAGATCATCCAGCAGCAAGTGCGCCCGCTGGGCTTCGATTTGCAATTTGATGTCGTCGAGTGGGGCACGATGCTGGTCGCCAAGCGCAGCGCGCCCGATGCGCCGGCCTCGCATCGCGATGACGCGCTGAACAACAGCCTCGGCTTTGCCGATCCGGCGGTCATGTTTCGTTATTTCAGCAAGGCGAGCTTTGCGCCAAGCGGCATCAACTGGGGCCATTTCTACGATCCCAAGGTCGACGAATTGCTGGTGAAGGCGCAGCAGAGCTTCGACCCCAAAACGCAGGCCGAGTTCCTGGCGCAGGCGCACGGGCTTGTGGTCGACGACGCGGCGTGGCTGTTTATCGTGCACGACCTCAATCCGCGGGCGATGTCGCCAAAGGTCAAAGGATTCGTGCCGGCGCAGAGCTGGTATCAGGATTTCACCCACGTCACGGTCGAATAGCGGCAATCGAGCCGGGGCAGCGACATGGCCCGTTTTGTCGCCGAGCGGTTGCTGCACACCGTGCTGATCCTGTTTGGCGTGTCGCTGGTCGCGTTCGCCTTGATTCATATGATCCCAGGCAACCCGCTCGACATCCTGCTGCCGCCCGAGGCGCCCAAAACCGTCGTCGACCGGCTGCGCAGCGAATTCGGCTTCGACCGCCCGCTCTATATTCAATACCTGTCCTGGCTCGGGCGGATAGCGCACGGCAATCTCGGCACCTCGGTGTTCACCGGGCGCGAAGTCACCCACGAGCTGCTGAGGGCGCTCGGCAATACGCTGGTCATCGCCGTCCCGGCGGCATTCCTGGGCTTTGGCCTCGGCATCACTCTGGGTGCACTGGCCGCGTTCAATTACGGCAAGCCGACCGACCGGTTGATTTCGGCTTTTGTGATACTGGGCCTGAGCGTGCCGCATTTCTGGCTTGCGATCGTTCTCGTCATTGTCTTCGCGGTGCTCTGGAACGTGCTTCCCGCGGCCGGCATGGGCAGCACCGGCGGGTTTCCGACGAGCTGGGATGCGCTGCGCTATCTGGTCCTGCCGGTCGTCACCCTGTCGATGATCCCGATGGGCGTCGTCGGCCGCATGGTGCGCTCGACGGTGCTCGAAATTCTTGGCAACGAGTTTCCGACGGCATTGCGGGCGAAGGGCCTGATGTCGCGCCGCATCGTCTTCCATGTGCTGAAAAATGCAGCCCCGCCGACCCTGGCTGTCATGGGGTTGCAGCTCGGCTATCTGCTCGGCGGCTCGATCCTGGTCGAGACCGTGTTCAACTGGCCGGGCTGCGGGCAGTTCATGAACCTGGCGATCTTCCGCCGCGACATCCCGGTATTGCAGGGCACCGTGCTGGTATTGGCTAGCTTTTTTGTGCTGATCAATTTGCTGGTCGATCTGCTGCAGGCGCTGATCGATCCACGCATGCGCCGCTAGGCCGACAATGACCGACATCGCCGCCCTGCCGCCGGCCGCGACAGCGCCCGCCGCAACCCAACAAGGCGCCGGATCACACGGCTATTGGAGCGCCGTCGCTCTGCGGCTGTGGCGTGATCGGCCGGCGATGGCGGTCGGCGCAGTCTTGCTGGTCATCGTCGGGCTGGCTGTTTTTGCGCCGTGGGCGGCGACCCACGACCCGCTCGACGGCAGCGTGCTGCGCCGGCTGCAGCCGATCGGCACGCCCGGCTATTTTCTCGGCACCGACGAGACCGGCCGGGACATCTGGTCGCGGCTCGTCTATGGCGGCAGGCTGTCGCTGTTTTGCGGCATAACCCCGGTGCTGCTGGCGACGGCGATCGGCGGCATGCTCGGCCTCGTCGCCGGGATCGGCGGCCGCCTCTTAAATTCGCTGGTGATGCGCGTCTGCGACGTGTTCTACGCGTTTCCCTCGGTGTTGCTGGCGATCGCGATCTGCGGCGTGATCGGCGCCGGCATCGCAAACACGATCTTGTCGTTGACGGTCGTCTTCATCCCGCCGATCGTGCGCGTCACCGAAAGCCTGACGACTCAGGTCAAATCCCGCGACTTTGTCGAAGCAGCGCGGGCGAGTGCCGCCCCGATGCACGCGATCATCCGCCACCAGATCGTGCCCAATGTATTGGGCAGCGTCCTCGTCTATGCGACGAGCCTCGTCAGCATTAGCATTATCCTTTCGGCCGGGCTGTCGTTTCTCGGCCTCGGCGTGACCCCGCCCGACCCCGAATGGGGTCTGATGCTGAACGCGCTGCGCCAGTCGATCTTTGTCGATCCGGTGGTCGCGGCACTGCCGGGGGTCGCGATCGTGATCACCTCGCTGTGCTTCAACCTGTTGGCCGACGGGTTGCGCAGCGCGATGGACGTCAAGCTCCCGATATGAGCGACCGCGTCGCCGTGCCGACGGACCCCCGCGACCGTGGCGGCCCGGCCCAGCCCTTGCTATTGGTGCGCGACCTCAAAAAGCATTTTCCCGGCAAGCGCCGGCTGTTCGGGCGCGGGCGCGAGATGGTGCAGGCGGTCGACGGCGTGTCGTTCAGCCTCGCCAAGGGCGCCACTTTGGGCGTCGTCGGCGAATCCGGCTGCGGCAAGTCGACGACCGCGCGTCTGCTGCTGCATCTTATCCGCCCCGACAGCGGCGAAATCATCTTCGACGGCGACGGCGTCGGCGAACCGCAGGGGATTACGGTCCGCGATCTGCGGTTGCAGATGCAGATGGTATTTCAGGACAGCTATTCGTCGCTGAACCCGCGCGCCACCATCGCCGACATCATCGCCTTTGGCCCGCGCACCGCCAAGCGCATGCGGCCGCGCGAGGCTCGCGAGCGCGCCGGGCGTCTGCTCGACCAGGTCGGGCTGCAGCCCTCGCTCTATGCAAGGCGGTATCCGCACGAGCTGTCCGGCGGCCAGCGGCAGCGCGTCAACATCGCCCGCGCGCTGGCACTCGAGCCGCGCCTCTTGATCCTCGACGAGGCGGTTTCGGCGCTCGACAAATCGGTCGAGGCGCAAATCCTGAACCTGCTGTTCGACCTGCGGCGCGAGTTGGCGCTGACCTACATCTTCATCTCGCACGATTTGAATGTCGTGCGCCACGTCAGCGACCGGGTTGTCGTCATGTATCTCGGCTGCATCGTCGAGGCTGGCCCGGCCGCGGTCATCTTCGGCGAGCCGCGCCACCCCTACACCCAGGCCCTGCTGCGCGCGATGCCGAGCATGGACCCCGACCGGCGCAGCACCGCACCACCGCTCGTCGGCGACCCGCCAAACCCGATCGACCCGCCCTCGGGCTGCCGCTTTCGCACGCGCTGCGCCTTTGCCGAGCCGGTCTGCGCCGCCCTGTCGCCCGAGCTCGGCCGGGTCGCCGGCGAGCACGAGGTTGCCTGTCACATGACGGTCCCCGGTTCGGGCCACAGGCGCACCGGCGAGCGGTCGGGCGCCGATGGCTGATCCGCCGGCCGTCGAAGTCGCCGACCTCAGGGTCCGCTTTCGCCAGCGCGAGCGGGTTGTCCACGCGGTCAACGGCATCGGCTTTTCGCTGGCGCGCGGCGAGGTCTTGGGGATCCTCGGCGAATCCGGCTCCGGGAAAAGCGTGACCTTGCGCGCGTTGATGCGCCTCTTGCCCGACAATTGCGAGATCGACGGCCGGATTGCGATCGGCGGTGAGGATCTGAACAGCGCGTCCGCGGCACGTCTCGACCAGATCCGCGGGGGCCAAGTCGCGATGATCTTTCAGGAGCCGATGACCGCACTCGATCCGGTCTTCACGATCGGCGACCAGATCGCCGAGACCATCGCCCGACACGAGGGTCTGAGCCGCCGTGATGCACGCCGCCGCGCGCTCGAACTGCTCGAGCAGGTGCAGATCCCGTCGGCGCGGCGGCGCCTCGATTCCTATCCGCATGAAATGTCGGGCGGCATGCGCCAGCGCGCGATGATCGCGGTGGCATTGTGCTGCAATCCGAGCGTGCTGTTGGCCGACGAGCCGACGACCGCGCTCGACGTGACCGTGCAGATCCAGATTTTGCTATTGCTGCGCGAATTGCAGCGCGAGCGCGGCATGGCGGTGATCTTTGTGACCCACGATGTCGGCGCCGCGGTCGAGATCAGCGACCGGCTCGCGGTCATGTATGCCGGCCGCTTTGTCGAGACCGGGATTGCCCGCGACGTGATCCGCCGCGCCACGCATCCCTACACCCGAGGTCTGCTCGCCGCCAATCTGCACGGCGCCGAACCCGGAACCCGGCTTATGACGATCGTCGGCGCGCCGCCGGATCTCGCCGCCCTACCCGATGGTTGCAGCTTCGCGCCGCGCTGCACGCTGGCTCAGCCGGCCTGCCGCGCCGCCTTGCCGCCACCGCTGGCCTTCGGCGGCGGCCATAGCGCTCACTGCCTGCGCGCCACCGAAACGGCGGAGGAGCGCGGACTTACGCCGCCATCCTGAGCCGCTGCCGAACCGGCCCCGGCACCTACGCGCTTACCCCGTTCGGCAGCCGCCCGCCGCGACCGCGGGGCAGCGTGTGAAGCTTCAACTCGACCGGGTTGCCAAGCCAGATCGCGTAACTGCTGTGGTCCTCCACCGCGTCCTCGGTCAGCGGGTGCACCAATACGTCAAGCCCGGCGCGGTTCAGCATCAGATACGGTACGACGTGCTCAAACTGGTCGGGCTTGAAAATGACCAGGGCATTGCTAGTCGGGTGTGGTCCGCGTGGCGTATCACGGAACTCTTCGATCTCGACCCCGAACTTCTCGCCAATCGCCGCGCACACTTGCTCGGCGACGGCGCGGGTCCGTACCGGGTCGTAATAGATGTGGGCGTGATAGCCCAGGTTGGCGACGGCTTGCGTGGTCTTCTCGATCATCGGGCTGCGCTCCCCGCAGGTTTGCAACGACGTGCGGCATTTTTGCACAGCGATACCCGCAAGTCGATTCGGTCCGCGCAGGCGTCGGGCATCCATTCGCCGCCGCGGACGGCAGCGATCCGCACCTCGCCGTTCGGGCCGGACGGCCGGCGCCTAAGCCGCGAGGCGTATCCGTTGCCGCGCCATATCGGCGGCGCGCTCGCCGATCATGATCGTCGCTGCGTTGGTGTTGCCCGATACCACGGTCGGCATGATCGAAGCGTCCGCGACCCGCAGCCCGTCGAGCCCGTGCACGCGTAACTCGGGGTCGACCACCGCCGTCGGATCGACGCCCATTTTGCAGGTGCTGGTCGGGTGATAGACGGTGCCGCCGCGTCGCCGAGCGTAATCGAGCAGCTGCTCGTCGCTCTCGATATCCGGGCCGGGCTGGAATTCTGAGGTGATGAAACGCTGCATCTGGGGCGTCGCCATAATCCGGCGCAACAGCTTGAGGCCGTCGACGATGGTTTGTTGGTCGGTCTGGGTCGCGAGATAGTTCGGGTAGACCGCCGGCGCGTCGGCCGGGTTGGCGCTTCTCAGCTCGATCTTACCGCGGCTTTCCGGCCGCAACTGATAGACGATCGTCGTGAACCCCGACCATGGGTGCAGCCCGTCCTGCGGCCGGTCGGCGCTGAACGGCGAGCACGAGCATTTGATGTCGGCGGAAGCGAGCTCGGGCCGGGTGCGCGCGAAGAGGGCCGCGGGCGAGGTGCCCATCGCCAACGGGCCGGTCTTGAAGGTGTAGTATTGCAGGCCGGCCTTCAGCTTTTTCAAATTGCTCTGCATCACGTCGTTGACCGTGATCGGCGCCGTGCATTTGAACTTGAGCGGTGCCGAGTAATGGTCCTGCAGGCTGTGCCCGACGCCCGCGAGATCGTGCACGACCGAAACACCGTGCGCCGTCAGATGCGCGGCCGGGCCGACCCCCGACAGCATCAGCAATTGCGGCGAGTTGACCGCACCCCCGCACAGGATTACCTCGCTCGCCGCTCGCGCGGCGCGCGTTTCGCCGCCGAGCCTGAACACGACGCCGGTCGCCCGCCGCCCGTCGAAGGTAATCTTCTCCGTCAGCGCATTCGTGACGACGCGGAGGTTGGGCCGGGTCATCGCCGGGCGCAGGTAGCCGACCGCGGTCGAGCAGCGCCGGCCGTTTCTCGTCGTGGTCTGGTGATAGCCCACACCGTCCTGCCCGGCGCCGTTGAAATCGTCGTTGCGCGGAAACCCCAGCGCCACAGCACTTTCGATAAAGGCTTCGCAGATCGGGTGCTTGTCGGGCACGTCGGAGACGCATAGCGGGCCGCCGGTCCCGTGCCAGGCGTCGGCACCCCGCGTCTGATGCTCTGACCTCTTGAAATACGGGAGCACATCGTCGAACGACCAGCCGGTGTTGCCGAGCTGGCGCCAATGGTCGAAATCCTCGGCCTGGCCGCGGATGTAGACCATGCCGTTGATCGACGACGACCCGCCCAAAACCTTGCCGCGCGGCCAGAACACCTTGCGGTCGGCAGCACCGGGATCGGGCTCGGTCTCGTAGCACCAGTTGACCGTGGGGTCGGCAAAGGTCTTGCCGAAACCCAACGGGATGTGGATCCAGCGGTTCTTGTCCTCGCCACCGGCTTCGAGCAGCAGCACCCGCGTTGCCGGGTCCTCGCTCAGCCGGGCCGCGATCGCACATCCCGCCGAGCCCGCGCCGATCACGACAAAATCAGCCTCGAAGATTTCCTGACCCGGCATTAATCCCTCCCTCGGCTTTCTGCTGCTCGCTGTGGGCCGATGTTAGCGCGTTCGCGGCGGCCGCGCATGCCGCCCAGACCTTATTGAGCGACGGCGGCAGCCGACATCGCGGATTGCCTCCTACTATCCTCGCCGAACTATACTCGGCTCGTCGACCGCAAACCGCGAAACCGGGAGGGACTGCCATGACCGTGTGCCGTTACGCCTGGGCCGGGCTCGGGCTGCTGCTCGCCGCACCGGCGGGCGCGCAATTGCTCGACCACAAGGATTTGTCGCTGGCGACGGCGTTGACCATTGCCACCACCGCCGCCGACACCTGCAAGACGCAGGGCAATCTCGTCTCGGTCACCGTGGTCGGCCGCGACGGCCAAGTCATCGTGCTGCTGCGCGGCGACAATTCTTCGCCGCATACCGTCGAGAACAGCCAGCGCAAGGCCTATACCGCGCGCACTTTTCGCATCCCCTCAGGCGTGTTTGCGAACCGCGTCAAGGAAAATCCGACCACCGGTGCGGTCCATCTGAGCGGCGTCGTCGCGGCGCAGGGCGCGTTGCCGATCAAGGTCGGCGACGATGTGATCGGCGCGGTCGGCGTCTCCGGCTCGCCCGGCGGCGACAAGGACGAGGCCTGCGCCAAGGCCGGGATCGATAAAGCCGCCGATCAGCTGAAATAGCGATTGCCGCTTTCGGGCCGCCGTGAGTTTCTGTATGCCTCGCGCCGCCGCACCGAGGAGGACACCCCGACATGACCCAGACCGTCGCCCGCCTGTTGGCCGAGAGCCTCGAAGCGCATGATGTCGACCAGGTCTACTGCGTGCCCGGCGAAAGCTATGTCGGGCTGACCAGCGCTTTGATCGAAAAGAACTCGATCCGCGTCGTCGTCTGCCGCCATGAGGGCGGCGCGGGCTTTATGGCGGTCGCCGACGGGCGGCTGCGTGACCGCGCCGGCGTCGCGATGGTGTCGCGCGGGCCGGGGTTGTCGAACGCGATGGTGGCGTTGCACTCGGCTTATCACGACGCGACCCCGGTCGTGATGCTGGTCGGCCAAGTCGAGCGTAAGGATTTCGGCCGGCTCGCGCTGCAGGAGCAGAATTATTCGCGCCTCTTGTCCGACGTGACCAAGGAGGTCATCGAGGTGGGCGAGCCGGAACAAGCCTCGGAGGCGATAGCCCGCGCCTTTCACCTCGCCGAAAGCGGCACCCCCGGCCCGGTCGCAGTGATCGTGCCCGAGGACAT
>DATKHX010000018.1:0-2441 GCA_035510075.1 Allostellaceae bacterium | reverse complement strand
CGGGCCGAAGGTGGTTCTGTAGGACGAGCGCCCGTCGCGATATTCGACCGGTATGTCCTGACGGACCGATTGCAGCTCGGCGACGGCGCGGCGATAGCTCGCCAACGCGAGATCGGTCTGGCCGCGCCGGCGGGCGAGGCGGGCCCGCTGCCAGTCCCAGCGGTACGACAATTCCGGTGCGGACGCTTGTTGCGCCGCGAATGCAGCCCGCTCGGTCAGGGCCGAGGCGTCGTCGAGCCGGCCTGTCCGTTCGTAAAGATGGCCGAGCCCACCTTCGGCAAGCGACGCAATCGTGAAATTCCGGAGCGTGTCGGCCATCGCCGCAGCGGCCCGGAAGGCGCGTTCGGCGACCGCCTCCGACTGGGCGGGAAGTTCTCCTTGACGCTCGAACACCGCCGATCCCGCGGCAACCAAGGCGAGCCCGTTGGCATACGAAGGCGTCATGGTGCCGAGCGTATCCACCGCCCGCGTCAGCAGCGCAGTCGCCCGCGCCATGTCGTTACCGCGCAGGGCCAGCCGCGCGGCGTTGGTCTCGGCGGTGGCGGCGAGTGCCGTGTCGTGGCCGGCTTCGGCGCTGGAAATCGCCTCGTTGTAGGCGACCGCCGCTTCGGCCTGTCGTCCGGTCGAGGCGTAGAGATTGCCGAGGTCGTTCTCGCTTGCAGCGAGGATCGTCCAGTTGCTCGAGCGCGTGGCAATGTCGCGGCTGCGTTTGAGGAACGGCTCCGCGGTCGCTGTGCGCCGCGACATGAAGGCGAGATTGCCGATTGCCCCGCTGGTCGCCGCGATCAGCGCCTGATCGCCGCTCTGCTCGGCCTTTGCCAGCGCCGTTTGCAGGTCGGCGCTCGCGTCTCGGTAATAACCTTCCAGCCGGTAGGCCTCGCCGCGCCGGGCGAGCGCTTGCGCCTCGAGATCGGTGTCGCCGCTCTGGCGGCACAGACGGATCGCATCCGACCAATGCTGCGTCGCCGCGACGACGTCGCCGGCCCGGAACGCCGCCGTCCCCCGCCCGAGGTAATCGAGCGCCGCGGCGCGGTCGGCCGGGCCCTGTGAAGTTGCCGGGTCGATCCCGAAAAGCGAGGCCGCGACCACCGCAACAAAAAAGAGCGCCCGGCTCATTTCTCGGTCATGACGATCAGTGCGCCCGCTTCCCCCGCAGCAAAGCGCTGGCAATGGAAGGTGACGCATGCGTCCTCGGGGTAGTCGCGATGCAAAGCGGCGAACAACCCGTCAGCCTCCGGAAGCCCCGTTTCCAGCGCCCGAAAAGCGGCTTCGTATCGATCCGTCCGGTCGACCGGCTGATCCCCGAGCGGTTCGAAGACATCGGTTGCCCCGTGACGCCCCTTGACCACGAATGATCCGATTGGGCGAAAACCGTGGCGTTTCGACTTGGCGACGATCTCTCCCGAAACGCAGATTCTGGTCCCAATCGTTTTATTCAGCCCCTCGAGTCTCGACCCCGTGTTCAACATGTCGCCGAGTGCCGAATATTTCAGCCGTGAGCGGGTGCCGACATTGCCGACAATGGCAATGCCGGTATGGACGCCGATCCGAGTGTGGCCGAAATCAACGCCGCGGGACTTTTGCTCGGCGCTGAAACGAGAAGCAAATTCGTCGACCCGCAGCGCCGCGCTGACCGCCCGGTCGGCATGGTCCGGCTGCTCGATCGGTGCGCCGAAAAACGCGAGCACCGCATCGCCGATAAACTCGTTGACCATCCCGCCCTGCTCAAAGATCGCTTCGCACACCCCGTCGAAATAGTCATTGCACAGTGTCGCCAGAAACTCTGGAGCGACACTTTCGGAGAGCGTGGTAAATCCGGCGACATCGGTAAACAGCACCGAGAGCTCGCGCCGCTCGCCCCCCAGTTTCGGCAATGTATCCGCGTCCAGCATCTGGGCGATGACGGTGGGTGGAAGATAATGTTCGAAGCTCTTGCGCAGAAGTGCGCGGGTGCGGTTGCTGGCCGCGTGCATGATCCGGTTTGCCAACCCCGCTGAGCCGATCCAGGCGATCGCGGCGGGGAGCACGGGCAGAAGCAATGCTGCGCCAAACGCCGCTACGACTATGCCGGCCAATGCCAGCAGCCCAGCGGCCGTGCCGAACACCGCCGGGATCGTCGTGGCGGCGAGCATTCCGAGCACTGTGCCGGCCATCGCCCAGCCCCAGATCCACAGATCCTCAAACCCGCGCGGAAGGCCGGTCAGGATCGGGTCGCCGTCGACGGCCGTACGGATCAGCTGGTCGGCGACATGCGCATGAAGCGCGATGCCGTAAATGGGGGCGGCATTGCTAAAGCCGCTGTTGAACGGCGTCGAGAACGAATCATTAACGCTCTCCGAGGTAATGCCGACGATCACCGCCCGACCGAGAACGAGCGCTGCCGCATCGTCGCGGTGCATCACGTCACCGACGCTCTTGAACGCAAAGGGGTCGCGGCCGCC
>DATKHX010000017.1:0-4218 GCA_035510075.1 Allostellaceae bacterium | reverse complement strand
GACCGCATCGAGCTGCGAGCGCATCCACTCCTGATAGTCCTTTCCTTTGGGTTCGGTCTCGCTCACGCCGACGACCGGCACACCCGCTTCTTGCGCGATCATGCGCATGCGCCGGGTCAAGGCATCGCTGGTCTGGCTGTTGTAGATCAACACCCTCACCGCTTTCGACCGAAGATCCGTCTCGAACGCGCCGATCTCCGCCGCGCTCGGCTCGGTGTCGTTCATGACCGCCAGCTGGAAACGCGGGTGGCGCATATCGAGCCCCAAAGCATCGGCCATGTATCCGAAAACCGGCTCGGTCGCGGTGACCGGCGTGCCCAAGTATTTCCGCCTCAGGCCGGCGATTTGACCGGCGAGCGGCGTCATCGATTTCTCGAACGTCGCCAGGCGGCCCTGATAGTCGGCCGCGTGCCCCGGGTCGAGGGCGGCGAGGGTCTCGGCAAGAGTCCGGGCGAGCGCCAACACCGCGCGCGGGTCGTACCAGACATGCGGGTTGTCGCCCGGCTTTTTCCTCAGGAGCTCGGCGACCGAGACGATCTTGCGCGACCGCGAAGGGGACGCGGACAGCAGCTTTTGCGCCCACGGATCGTAATCGGCGCCGTTGTAAACGACGATCGTGGCGTCGCCGAGCGCCCGTGCCGTCGACGGGCTCGCCTCGAATTCGTGCGGGTCCTGGTCGGGGTTGGTGAGGATGCTGGTGACGGCGACCTCATCGCCGCCAATCTGCCGGGCGATGTCGCCGTAAACATTCTCGGCGGCTACTATCTTGATCGGCTGCGCGGGCGCCGCCGCCGCGACGGCAAGGGCAAGCAACGCCACGCTGACCCGATAGCGCATACCCCCCAGCCCCGTCCGGATCGAGCGCACCGCCGCGACATGGCAGCTGAAACAGGGTCGTCCCAATCCCATGTCGTCTCCGCACCATGCTCGCCGCGAGCGCTCGCTGCCGATTGCAGCCGCATCGAACAGTAGGTCAGCTCCAAGCAAACGATATAACATATCCTCCGGGTCGCCCGGGCCAGCAAGATGTGGCGGCAGGCGACCCGGAAATTACCCGGCGAATTTACCCGGCGGGAACCGCGCCTGAAGCGCGCACCCCATAGCCAACTCTGACGGAAGCGGGCAAGATGCGCGCCGTGGGGATTATCCCGCGAATTGGGGGTGAAAGAAATGCTCAAAAAAGTTGGTGCGGTCGTCGGTGCGTTGGGCTTGACGGCCGGCATCGCAATGCATGCGACACCGGCGCACGCTCAGGCTGGCGTGCGGGTCGGCACATTGAGCTGCAATGTGGCCGCCGGTTGGGGCTTCGTATTCGGCTCGTCAAAGGCGCTGCATTGCACCTTTTCGCCCGGGCCAGGCCATCCCGAGCACTACGCCGGCTCGATTTCAAAATTCGGCGTCGATATCGGCTACACCAACGGCGGCGTGCTGGTTTGGGCGGTGTTCGCGCCAACCACCGCCTTGGCGCCCCACGCGCTCTCCGGCAGCTACGCCGGCGCCACCGGCAGCGCCACCGTCGGGGTCGGGGCCGGGGCCAATGTCCTGATCGGCGGCTCCAACCGCACGATTTCGCTGCAGCCGGTCAGTATCGAAGGCAACACCGGCCTCAATATTGCAGCCGGCATCGGCGCCATCACGTTGCGGCCTGCAGGCTGAGCCCGGCGGGTTCGAGCGGTCGCGCGCGGGGCTTCGAATATCCGTTCGACGGGATCGCGCCCCGCCCCGGATTCGCTCGAACCATCGGCGCGGCTAAGTAAAAATCTTCAAGAAGTGAAGACGGGGCGAATTTAACGAATTCGCCATAAGCCTGCCGTAATTTAAGCCCACTCGCCGCCAGCACCTAGCACCGGCAGGTATGCCCGGAAGGGCGCTCGGGGGAAGCTTTGCCACGGCCGATATCTCGGCTCCTTTACTACCTTTACGCGCGCCGGCTTGCGCGAAATATCCAAAGCCGCCCACGGCCGCGCCACATCGGCATCATTCTCGACGGCAACCGTCGCCATGGCCGCTCGCTCGGGATCGTCGAGCCGCGAGCGGTCTACGATCTCGGCGCCGACAAGCTCGACGAGGTCCTCGAATGGTGCGCCGAGCTCGTCATCCAGACCGTGACGTTGTGGGTCTTCTCGACCGAGAATTTTCGCCGCCCGCCAGCCGAGGTGTCGGGCATCTTGGCCTCGGTCGAAGCCAAGCTGACCGCCCTCGCGGACGATCCCGCGATCCACCGGCGCCGGGTGCGGGTGCGCGCGATCGGCTGTCTGGCGATGCTGCCGCCGCCGTTGCTCGCGGCGATCAAGGCGGCCGAACGCGCCACCGCCCGCTATGACGGGCTGGAGTTGAACATCGCCGTCGCCTATGGCGGCCGGCAGGAGATCAGCGATGCGGTGCGCGCGCTGCTGTCCGGCCTGGCGGCGGAGCAGACGCCGCTGGCCGAGGCGATCGACCAGATCACCCCGGAAGCCATTGCCCGCCATCTCTATACCGCGGGCCTGCCCGACCCCGATCTGATCATCCGCACGTCTGGCGAGATCCGGCTCTCCGGCTTTCTGTTGTGGCAGAGCGTGCACAGCGAGTTCTATTTTACCGACGTGTTGTGGCCGGCCTTCCGCAAGATCGATTTCCTGCGCGCGATCCGCTCCTACCAGGATCGCCAGCGCCGCTACGGCTGCTGAAAACACCCCCGGCGGGGAGCCGCAGCGGTTGATTCCCATCAAGCGCATACCCGTCGTTCCCGCGAAGGCGGGAACCCAGAGCCCCCACGCTTTACCGCCCGCCTCTAACCTTGCTTTCGTGGCGACGGCGCTAATTCAGGGAGGCAAATTCGCGTCAGGTCGGACGCTCACAGCTTTAACAGCCGGCGGGCGTTGCCGTTGAGCAATTTCTCCCTGTCTTCGTTGGAGATCGGCAGGGTTTCGGTCCATTTGGCGCCGGGCGGGTTGTCGACGAACGGGTAGTCGACCGAAAACATGATGCGGTCGATACCCATCTCCATCATGCAGTGCAGCAGGGCGGGATCGGAAAAGAAACCGCTGGTCGTGACATAGAAATGCTCGCAGAACACGTCGCGAAAGCTCTTGCTGTCCTTGCGGTCGCGCTCGAACCCCATGTTGATGCGCCATAACAGGAACGGCAGCCCCTCGCCGAAATGGCCGATGATGATCTTCAGGGCCGGGTACTTGTCGAAGACGCCGCTCAATACCAGCCGCACGCCCTGTGTCGCGGTCTCGACCGTAAACCCCCAGGCGGCGCGCAACAGCGACGGGTATTCGTCGACGTAATCCTTGTAGTACGCCTCGACCACCGCCGGATGCGGGATCGCCGGGTGCATGTAGAGCGGCACGTCGAGTGCCGCCGCCCGCTCGAAGATCGGCCAGAACCGCTTGTCGTCGAGAAACGCCCCATTGGTCAGCCCGTTGACGAGCGCACCCTTGAAGCCGAGCCTCGTGACCGCGCGTTCGAGCTCGTCGGCCGCCGCCTTGGGATCGGGCGTCGGGATCGCGGCAAACGCGGCAAAGCGGTCGGGATGGGCGCGGACGGTTTCGTGAAGCCGGTCGTTGGCGCCGCGCGCCAGCCGCACCGCGGTCTCGGTGTCCATCTTTTGCATGCCGGGATTGGCGTGCGAGAGAACCTGCAGATCGATGCCGGCGGCGTCCATCTCGGCGATCCGCCCCTGGCCGACATCGTCGAGCCGCTCGGTGACCCGCGGCGCGTGCTGCGAATCGGTGCCGGTGTAATGCTGCTTCACCTCGGCGTCGAGGTAATGCTCCTCGAGCGCGATGATGTAAGGCTTCGTCGCCATTTCCGCTCCTCCCAGAGACATGCGGTCGGTTGGCGCGGTTTCTAGCAGCCGCTCTCCGGCCTGTCACCCGGCGCCCGAGCCGATACATTGCACCCGGACTTTCACCATGACCCCGGTGCGCCCCGCTTATCTCCAGCCTCAGGCATTGCACCGCCCGATCGAAGCGTTCGTCGCGGCCGAAAATCCGCTTTGCCGCGCCCAACGTCGCAATGCAGCTCTCGGGCATATCCGCCGCCTGACCCGTTGCCGAGCCGCCGCGCGGGCCGAAGCATCGCGCGACGCCGCTCCCCAACCTCTTATTCGATCTTGAGCAATACCAGCGCCAATACCCCCGCCGCCCAGCAATAGTAAGCAAAGGGGTCGAGCGCTGGGCTTTCCTCGCGATTGCGGAAATACCGCATCAGAAAGGCGGTGCTGGCATA
>DATKHX010000016.1:0-10569 GCA_035510075.1 Allostellaceae bacterium | reverse complement strand
GAGCTGCACCATTACTATCGCCCGCCTGGCCTACCGCGAGACAGGCAACCCTGGCTCGCGACCGTTTGGCGCAAGACATAGCGCGAGAGGCTGCGACATGCAGCTCCCGTTGCTCGCGCTGCAGCACATCAGCCTGACCTTTGGAGTGGTGCCGCTGCCATCCGGCGCGGCCCTGACCGTGGCGGCCGGCGACAGGATTTGCCTAGTCGGCCGTAACGGTTCCGGAAAATCAACTTTGCTACGCATTGCCGCCGGACTGGTACATCCCGATGCCGGAGGACGCTTCGCCCAGCCTGGCGCACCCATTCAACACCTGTCGCAGGAACCCGATTTGTACGGCTTCCGCGCCGTGCTCGAGCGGCAAGACATCGGGCGAGGGCGCCATTGCACGTGTCAGCCCGGCGCGGCGCGCCTCGCCGCCGACAAGAATGCAGGGTCCCGGCCTTCGCCGGGAAGACATGAAACGGAGGCAAATCGTTGATCCACGATATTCGTGGCTTTGACAACAAGGGGGCGCGCGCCCAAATGTCCTCGGCCAGACGGCTGGACGGCCGCTCCTCGCCTGGGCGTGGGGAGAGGAAAGTCCGGGCTCCACGGAGGTACGGTGCCGGGTAACGCCCGGCGGGGGCGACCCCAGGGACAGTGCCACAGAAAGCACACCGCCGAGCCCGGCGGGGCAACCCGGCGGGCGGCAAGGGTGAAACGGTGCGGTAAGAGCGCACCGCGCCGCCGGCAACGGGGGCGGCATGGAAAACCCCACCGGGAGCAAGACCAAGTAGGAGCGGCGGGCGCCGCCGGGCCGGACCCGTTCCGATCCGGCGACGCCGGGCGGGCCTTCGCGCCGCCGCTCGGGTCGGTCGCACGAGGCGCCCGGTGACGGGCGTCCCAGAGGAATGGCCGTCACCGGCTCGCGGGCAGCCTCGGCTGCCGGCGAGGCGGTACAGAACCCGGCTTACACGCCGTCTGGCCTCATCGCCGGTGCGGGTTTGCGTACTGGTTCCCTTGCTTTTGCTGCCTCATTTCTTCGGGCAGCCTCGCGCCTCAGCGCGAATGACGGTCCGATACGATCGGAAAGCGCCAGGGTCGGGCGGGGGCGGCGATGCGCCTCGGGTAATCGCCCTCAGGGGGTCGTCGTGACACCGACGGCGGCGGCGAATTCCTGCTTCACATTGCCGCCGAACAGCGGATTGACGAGCTGGGTGGTGTTGCCGGAAACCGCGTCGACCGCCGTACGGCAAGCCATGTAGGGCGAGATGAAGGTGTTGTGGGCGGCGTTGCGCGAGGCGATCTCGAGGCAGGTCGGCGCCACTTCGAGATCCATCGCCTCGATCGTGTTGGCAAAGCTGTAGCCGTTTTCGATCAGCAGTCCGACCCCACCCTTGGCACCCGCCGACCCGGCGCCGGCGATGTGGGATATCTGCGTCTGCTCCAGCGCTATTCCGGCGGCACCGCCGGCGGAATCGGCGACGGTGAAGATTTGCGAGCTCAGCACATAATTGAGCTGCAGCCCGCCGGCCCGCGGCCCGGCATTGGCGTTGTTGACGATCAGGTGGTCGATCTTGATCGAATTATGGGCGTCGGAAAAATCATGCCGGCCGATGACCACGGCATAGCCGTCGGTGTTGGCGTTGACGAACAGCGTGCCCTGCTCGTTGAAGTAAAAGCAGCCCTCGGGCGCGCCCGGATTGCCGCCCGAGCACAGAATTTCGAGCACCGGCGCCGAGGAGATCGACTTGCCGTCGATGATCGCCCCCATCGAGATCAGGCGGAAACCGGTATCGGAGCGCGCCTTGTAGTCGATCGCCAAGGTGCGGGTGATCCTGAAGGTGCCGTGCGGGAAAAACAGCGGCTCGTCGGCGGCGAGTGCCGCGGCGAGCGCGCGATTGATCGCCGCGGTGTCGTCGTTGACGCCATTTCCGGCGGCGCCGTAGCAGCGCACGTCGATCCACGAATTGACCGCGCAGGCAGCGCTCGAAGGCTGGAGCCCGGCGGCGCCCGTCGCCGCGAGCGCCGAGGCTGAAAGCAACAGCGTGCAGAGCGCCGCGATGATCCGCAAAATGCCAGCCATGCGATGTCCCCTCAATTTCGGGCAAAAGCCGCTCCCGCGGGAGCAGCCAAAAAGGGTGTTAATCGACCGTTTACCCTAACTGCGCGAACATGTAGCATGTAGTTCCTGGTTTGTCCTCAAAAAAATAGCGGTTCGATTGAAAAACTTTGGGCCGCTCGCCGGCCCGACGCCGCTGGGCGCTCGCCGGCCCGGCTGTCGAGGCGGAACCCGGCGAGTTCGCCGCCCTCTATAATCGTCGGAGAAATCGGCGCAGGATGGCGGGCTTCGCCCCGCCGCATTCCCGCAAAGGAGAGGAACCGCCATGTCGGTCATACTCGGAACGGACGGCTACCGGTACCAAGTCGTCGACGATTGGGCGAAATTGCCCGAGGGCTGGAAATGGGACGCCGACGTTGCCGCGGTCGGGGTCGACACCCACGACAATGTCTATGCGTTCAGCCGCGGCGCCCACCCGATGATCGTCTTCGACCGCAACGGTCATTTTCTGCGCTCATGGGGGGAAGGTGTTTTCGTGCGCCCCCACGGCGTCCACATGGCGCCGGACGGAACCGTCTTTCTGACCGACGACGGCGACCACACCGTGCGCAAATGCACCCTCGAGGGGAAGGTGCTGTTAACCCTCGGCATCGCCGGCAAGCCGGCCCCCTATATGAGCGGCGAGCCGTTTCACCGCTGCACCCACACCGCCTTGTCGCCACAGGGCGAGGTCTACGTCTCCGACGGCTACGGCAACTCGCGCGTCCACAAATATTCGCCCGACGGCAAGCTCTTGATGTCGTGGGGCGAGCCCGGCACCGACCCCGGTCAGTTCAACATCGCCCACAACATCTGCTGCGACCCCGACGGCTGGGTCTACGTCGCCGACCGCGAGAACCACCGCGTCCAGGTGTTCGACGGCAACGGCAAGTACGAGACCCAGTGGAACAACATGCACCGGCCGTCGGGCCTGTACATGGAGACCGGGACCAAGACGCCGCGCTTTTTTGTCGGCGAGATCGGGCCTGACATGGCGGTCAACATCGACCTGCCGAATTGCGGCCCGCGGGTCAGCATCTACACGAACAAGGGGGAGCTGCTGGCGCGGCTCGGCCACGCCCATGCCGGGCTAGAGTCGGGGCAGTTCGTCTCGCCGCACGGGCTCGCGGTCGACAGCCGCGGCGACATTTATGTCGGCGAGGTGTCGTTCACCAATTGGGGCCGCCGGGTGCGCGCCAAGGGCGAGCCGATCCCGCCCGGCCTGCGCGCGATGCAAAAGCTCGCCAAAGTCGCCTAAGCCGTCGCCGGCTTTCTCCGGGCTACGTCATGCTGGGGGCGCCCGAGCGCGCGTCTCGAAGCACCCGAGGCAGGAAAAGGAGAATTGAGTGATGCCTGACAACCCGCGCTGGAAACGTCGCCCGCCGGGCTCAAATTGGGGCGATTGGGGCGCCGACGATCAATTGGGCCGGCTCAACCTGTTGACCGCGGAAAAAGTGCTGAAAGGCATCGCCGAGGTGCGCGAGGGCCGGCCCTTTTGCCTCAGCCTGCCGCTCGACTACCCGGGCGGCACCGTGGTCAACCCGCGCCGTCATCCGCCGCGGCTGATCGCGAACCAGCGCAACGGCATGCCCTATATGACTTATCCGCTCAACCGCGAGGACCCGCGCCTCGTCGACGTGATCTGCGACGACATCGTCGAGATGACGTTGCAGTACTCGACGCAGTGGGACAGCCTTGCCCATGTCGGTCAATTGTTCGATGCCGATGGCGACGGCGAGCCCGAGATCGTTTTCTACAACGGCTACCGCGCCGGCGAGCACATCAAAGGGCCGATCGACTACCGCGGCGGTGGGGCGGTCGAAGCCGGCGAGCATGTCGGCGCCACCGCGCTCGCGGTCGACAACATGGCCGCACACCCGATCCAGGGCCGCGGCGTGATGATCGATCTCGAAGCCCATTTCGGCCGCGGCGGCAAATTCGTCAGCTATGACGAGCTGATGCGGGTCATGGAAGCCGACAAGGTCGAGGTCGAGGAGGGCGACCTCGTCTGCTTCCGCACCGGCTACGACCGGGTGATCCTCGGCATGAACAAGCGTCCCGAGGCGGCGGTGCTCGAACAATATCCGTGCGCGGCGCTCGACGGCCGCGACGAGCGGCTCTTGAACTGGATCACCCGGTCGGGGGTCGTGGCGCTGATCTCCGACAATCGGGCCGTCGAAGCCTCGCCGTCGCGGCCGTGCGAGGAAGACCACTGCGCCTCACTGCCGCTGCACGCGCATTGCCTGTTCAAGCTCGGCGTTTATCTCGGCGAGATCTGGCACTTGTCCGAACTCGCCGACTGGCTGCGCCAACCGCCGCTCGCGTTTCCTGTTGACCGCCCCACCCTTGCGCCTCCCCGGCGCCGTCGGCTCCCCCGCCAACGCCGTCGCCACCGTTTAGCCAACCCTGATCTCGATATGGCGAACCATAGTGGCCGCCAAATCCATCGCGGCTCGCTTATTTGGAGACGCGCAGGTTCATCGGCTGGCCCGCCAGCTTTTGCCGGGCATCGTTGAGGGCTTTGAGGCTGGCGAGGGTTTCAGTCGGTCGTTTCGCCGCCACGCCGACGAGCAAGGCTTCGATAAAGCCCAGGGTGGCGGTGTGCATGCTCAGCATCTCGGCGTGGCCGCGCGGCACGGCAAGCACCAGATCGACCCGGTCGCGCAGGGTCGCGGCGAGCGTGTCGGTCACGAGGAACGAGCGCAGCCCGCGCTTGCCGCTTTCGTCCAAGAGGGAGGCGAGCTCGGCGTAGACCCGCCCATAGGCCAGCATGAAGACGAGGTCGCCGTCGCGCAGCCTGCGCAAATCGTCGGCGAACAGAAGGCCGGTGTTCGTCAGGCTCATGGCGTCGCGGCCGAAGCGGATCAGTTGCGTGACGAGATAGTTGGCGATGGCGCTCGACGGCCCGAGGCCGAAGACGACAATTCGCCGCGCCGCGAGGATGCCGTCGACCGCAGCCTCGAATTGCTCGGGCGTGATTGATCGGCGCAGGGTTTCGAGCGACCGCAAGTGGATATCCAAGGTCACCGCAAAGGCGGCGGAGAGGCTGTCGCCGATTTCGCCCAAGGTTCGCGTCAGGCGCTCGGCCGGCGACAGCGAAAGGCGCAGCTCGTCGGCGAGCGTGCGCCGCAGATCATCGAGACCCGAAAAGCCGAGCGCCTTGGCGGCGCGCACGACCGTGGCGTCGCTGGTGTCGGCCTTCGCCGCCAATGCCGCCGCGGAGGCGATCAGGACCTCCTCGCGATGGTCCTGGAAGTACCGCGCGACGCGTTGCTCGGCCGGGCTCATCCGGCCGAACCGGGCGGCAATTCTCGCCTCGAAGCTCGGCGCCGCCGGCACGGGATCGGTTCCGATTGACATATTGTCGCATCCACTACCATAATCACGCCATATGGTCATGTATGCTACACCATGCAAGGGGATGCCGAATGGATGCAATAGCCTGGAGCGTGGCGGCGCCGGCCGTCGGCTCAGCCTTTCTCGCTTCGCTCGTCGAAATCGTCGAGGCTTTCACCATCGTTCTCGCGGTCGCGAGCTTGCGCGGCTGGCGGCCGGCGGCATTTGGCACGGCGGGGGCGCTTGCCGTGCTCGGCGGGTTGATCGTTCTGCTCGGCCCGCTCCTCGGCCGCGTCCCCCTCCACCTCCTTCAGCTCGTCATCGGCGTTCTGCTGCTGCTGTTCGGGATGGGATGGCTGCGTAAAGCCATTCTTCGCTCGGCCGGCGTCATCGCGCTGCACGACGAGAATGCGATTTTCGCGTCGGAGACCGCGCGATTGGCGCCCGTTGCCGGCCGACAGCACTCGTCGCTCGATTGGATCGCCGGCCTGACCGCATTCAAGGGGGTCCTGCTCGAAGGGCTCGAAGTCGTCTTCATCGTCATCGCCGTGGGCGCCGGCCGCGGCCTCTTGTTGCCGGCCGGCTTTGGCGCGCTGGCGGCCTGCGCGGTGATGCTCGCCATCGGCGTCGCCGTTCGCAAGCCGCTCGCGAGGGTGCCCGAGAACACGCTCAAATTCGGCGTCGGGGTCATGTTGTCGGCCTTTGGCGTGTTCTGGACCGGGGAGGGGCTCGGCATCGCGTGGCCGGGTCAGGACCTCGCCCTGGCGGCGTTTGTCGTTCTGTTTCTTCTCGTGGGGATCGCCACCGCATCGATGCTGCGGCGACCCGCAATGGAGGCGCTGCAATGAGCATCATCCGCGATCTTTACCATGAGCTTCTCGGCATGTTCGTCGCCGACGGCAGGCTCGCGCTCGCGACCCTTTTCCTCGTGGCGGTCGTTGCCGCCCTTGTGGACGTGGTGCGGGTCGGGCCGTTCGTCGCCGGCGGCATTCTTCTTTTCGGGTGCCTGGCGATCCTCGTCGAGGCCGCGAGCCGCGAAGCGTCCGGCCGGGGCCGCCGATGAACGGCCTATCGAAACATGAAACGCTGAGCAAGGTGCCCGAAGTCACGCTGGTCTTCTGGGTCATCAAAATTGCGGCGACGACATTGGGCGAGACCGGCGGCGACACCGTTACGATGACCCTGAACTGGGGCTATCTTGCCGGCACGGCGCTGTTTCTAGGTGTGCTTGTCGTGCTGGTCGCGGCACAAATCCTGGCGAAGAAATTCCGCCCCTTTCTCTATTGGGCGACGATCGTCGCCTCGACCACCTTCGGCACCACGATGGCGGATTTCGCCGACCGCTCGCTCGGCATCGGCTACACCGGCGGGTCGTCGTTGCTGTTCGTCTGTCTGATGACCGTGCTCGGCCTGTGGTATTGGTCGCAGGGCACGATCTCGGTGGACACCGTCAGCACGCCAAAGGTGGAAGCGTTCTACTGGGCGGCCATCACCTTTTCGCAAACGCTCGGCACCGCACTCGGCGACTGGCTGGCCGACACCGGAGGGCTCGGCTACGAGGGCGGCGCGCTGGTGTTCGCCGCCGGGCTCGCGGTGATCGCGGCACTCTATTTCCGCACGAATACGTCGCGGGTGCTGGTTTTCTGGGCGGCCTTCATCCTGACCCGGCCGCTCGGCGCCACGGTCGGCGACTTGCTAGACAAGCCGGTGCGCGCCGGGGGGCTGGCGCTCAGCCGCCCGCTCGCTTCGGCGGTGATCGCGGCCTTCATCATCGCCTGCCTCTTGGTGCTGCCGCAACGCGCGGGGCGGCATCCAGACGGAGCCAAAGCGGTCACGCAGGGCGGCTAGCGCTCGCCCGTCCAACGCGATACCCGGCCCGGCGGGGGTGCGCCGGGCCGGGTGGGTGCGGCTCAGTTGGGGTGGAAGACGAGGGTGCGCAGCTCGATGCTCTCGCGCGGGAAGGCGTCGGGCGGCGTGGTCGGATCGGTGAACGAGGTGTGCGGCATAAAGCGCGCCCGCCCGTCGGTCTTGGTGTCAGAGATCTTCAGCAGCAATGCCTCGTCGCGCTTCATCTCGGGCACGTAATACCATTGATGCGCCGGGTTCCACGTGACGGAATAGGTTTCGCCGACCCGTTCGCGATAGACGAGGTCCGATGGCACCAGATCCTTGGGGTCGACCGTGCGCGCGTCGCACACCGCGAGCGGCGCGTCCTGCAGCGGCCCGCGGATCGGGCGCCACAGATTGATCACCTGGACGCGGCCCTTCAGCAATTCCTCGGCTTCGTCGGGGAGCAGGTCGCGGACCCGCTGCGGGCCCGAGCGCGCGGTGTGGTCGACATGGACGCGGGTCGCCGGCTGGCGCGGCCCACCGGCCGAGCGGTCCTGCACGCCCGGCACGCGGCGGCGCTGGAGATGATCGAAGATAACGACGCGGCTGGCGCCGGTGACCTCGGCGATAAAGCGCTCGGCCTCGGGGTAATAGACCCGCCGCACCTCGTCGTCGTCCCAGAAATCCTTGACCGCGGTCTTTTGACCGACGAGCGCAAAGCCTTGCCGGTCGAGCTCGATTTCCGACCCGATCGGGCGCATGTCGTGGATGTGGACCTGGTGCGGGTCGGCCGTCATGTTCGAGCGGAATTCGCCGGGTGCGGCTTCATAAGCGTAATAGCGCGGCCGCTCGGCCATTGGCTTCAGGTAATTCAGCTCGGCCTCGACATAAGGTAGTTCGGTGCTCATGGTTTTCTCCTCCTGGCTGCTTTGATGATGGGGTGATCTCAGAAAAAAGGGAACCTGATTTGCGGCGGCAGATCGGAGCCCTCGGGCGGCGGCGTGGCCGAGACCGCCCGCTCCAGCCAGCCGGCAAGGGCGCGGCGGATGCCGCCCGCCGCACGGCGCAACGGCGATGCCCGACGCGACCTGCCGACGATTTGGTCGAGCGCCTCGATGACCTGCGAGGCGTGCCCGCTGTTCACTTCCGGCCACCGGTCCGGCGGTCTCGCCGCCACCGGCGTTCGCGTCATGTCTCTCGTCGTCATTCACTCCCTCCAGAACGGCTTGTTGATGAGGAACTCGGCCTCGGCTCGACTGATGCCGATGTCGGCGAGCATTCTGTCGTCGAGGGCTGCGAGTTGCGCGCGATCCCTCGCCCGCCGGCGCCACTCACCGAATTTCGCGAGCACTCGTGCCGCGGCATTGCTCGCCGGATGCCGGGCGGAATGCCGCCGAATCTCGGCGATGGACCCGCCCGCATCCTCGAAGCGGATTGCTGACATGTGAAAACCTCTAAACCGTAGCAGCGCTCGAAGGCGCTTGCAGGGAACCTTCTCGGCACTTAGATGACCGCTACGGCATCGATCCGCAAACGAGAGTTTCTCAGCGCCGAGTTAGAATTTTTCATCCTGATGAACGATTACCTGCCGCCCCTCTCGGCCCTGCGCGCGTTCGAAGCCGCCGCCCGCCATATGAGCTTCAGCAAAGCGGCCGAGGAGCTGTTCGTCACCCCGGCCGCGATCAGCCATCAGATCCACGCCCTCGAGCAGGATCTCGGGGTGCGGCTGTTTCATCGGCTCAACCGGTCGATCGAATTGACCGCGTCGGGGCGCGTGCTGTTGCCGGGGTTGTCTGAGGCCTTTGCCGGGATCCGCTCCTCGGTCAGGCGGCTGCGCGCGCACAACGACACCGGCAGCCTGACTGTGACGGCATCGCCCTCGTTTGCCGCGAAATGGCTGGTGCTGCGGCTGCACCGGTTTCAGGAGCGCTGCGCCGAGGTCGACGTGCGGATCTCGGCGACCGACGAGATCGTCGATTTGTCCAAGGGCGATTTCGACATCGCGATCCGCTACGGCGCCGGACATTACCCCGGGCTCGAGGTCGAGCTGTTGTTTACCAACGAGGTGTTTCCGGCGTGCAGCCCGCAGCTGCTGGCGAACGGGCGGGCGTTGCGCACGCCCGACGATTTGCGCCACCACGCGCTGATCCACGACCACGCGGTCGAGCGCGACCCGCTGGTGCCGACCTGGCCGATGTGGCTAAGGGCCGCCGGGGTCAAGGATGTGCCGGCAACCGCCGGGCTCAGCTTCAACAATATGAGCCTGGCGCTCGACGCGGCGATCGCCGGCCATGGCGTGGTGCTGGCCTACAGCACGATCGCCGCCGCCGACATCGCGGCCGGCAGGCTGGTGCGGCTGTTCTCGTTGGCGCTGCCGGACCAGTTCTCCTATTACATCGTCACCGCGCCCGGCGCGCTCGAACGGCCCAAGATTCGCGCGTTCCGCAACTGGCTGCGCGAAGAAGCCGACGCGTCGGAGCCGGCGCGGCGTGCCTATGGTTAACCGGCCCCGAGACTTTCGTCGGGATCAACCGAGTGGCAGCGCCCGGCGATCGGCGGCGCGCCTCAAACCAAGCGCGCCCGCGGCGAGCAGCCCCAGGCCGAGCAACGACAAGGATCTGGGCTCGGGCGCGTCGATGATCGCGGCGTCGAGGCTCGTCAGGCTGTCGCCGCCGGCGATCACCGTCACGATCTCCGTCAGCGAATAAGGCCCGGCGATCGGCGGCACCGTGACAAAGGACGACTGATTGTCGAGCAAGCCGCTGGCCAGCAGGGTCCCGGTGCCGAATGGCGTGTTCGAGGAGTCGAGATAGGTGTTCATCACCGCGCTGCTGCCGACCTCGTTTCCGGTGATCCGGCTCAAAAACCCGACAGCGGCGGTAGTCGTCGCGAAACCGGTCTCGGTCAGCGAAATCGTCAGCGTGCCGCCCGCGGTTCCGGTCGTCAGGTCGAGCGAGGTCAAATCGAGGATCGCATCCGTGGCTGAGCCGACCGCCGGAAATCCGGCGCCGGCGTCGACGCTGGTGGTAAAGTTGCCGATCGGCCCGCTGAAGGCGGCAATGCCGGGGCTGCTGCCGTCATTGGCAGAGCCGGTGTGTGCCCCGTCCGTCACCGACAGAAAGATCTCGCCGCGAGCGGCGAGGGTGTAGCTCGCCGCAATCGCGAAGGCGGCAATGGTCAGTGACGTGCACCGAAAGTTCATGACGCGGCCCTCTTATTGGATCGATTTTGTCTAAGTAAATCTCAGGATTGATCGTTGGCGCGGACCTTAATGAAAGAAAATCGAAATTTCCACTAAAATTGAAGGTTAAAATCACGAT
>DATKHX010000015.1:0-5150 GCA_035510075.1 Allostellaceae bacterium | reverse complement strand
CGGACGAGCTCGGCGACGGCGCGGTGGCCGCGGTTGGGGGCGGCGCCGCGAAAAATCTCCTCCATTGCAAAGCGGCGGCGCCAGGTCTCGCGCCGCGCCTCTTCGGACGCGAGAAAATCGCCAAAGTCGATCGGCGCCATCCGCGTCCAGATGCCGCCGGGGCTGCGGAAATCGGGAATCCCCGATTCGGTGCTGATGCCGGCGCCGGTAAAGACGACGGCGCGGCGGGCGTTGGCGATCAATTCGGCGAGCTCGGCGATTTGCGGATCGTTCAGCATGGTGCAATCGTCGCAAAACCGCGCCCGCGCGCCAAGTGCGGCGTGCGATATTGCGCCGAGGAAGGACCGGCCGCACCGGCCTATCTCGCCGCCGAGGGTTGCGTCGACGTGCTCGCCGAGGAATCGGACGCGGTCGACCGGGGCGCGCGCAGCCCGGGCGGATCGAGCTGGGCGTTGCAGCAGCTGGGCGCGCGTTGTCAGCGTCGACAAGGCGCCGCTCCACGCCCGCAATCGCCTGCCTGCCGAGGATCGAGCACCGGCCGGAGAGCGCCTTTGCCCTCAACCCGCGCGCGGCCTGGCCCGTCGACTGGCTGTTTTCGGATGTCGTGTGCTATCCGGCGCGGTTATTGGGGCTGGCCGAGCGCTGGCTCGCCGCCGGCACGTGTCGGCGGTTTGTGTGCACGGTCAAGTTCCAGGGTCGCACCGACCACGCCGTCGCCCGCCGCTTTGCGATCGCCGGCCGCAGCTGCGCCACCTGTTCCACAACAAGCACGAGCTGACCTGGGTCGAGCTCGAGTGATCCCGGCAGCCACCCCCACCCGATCCCGAACTGTGACGAGGCCGGGTCAGTCCGGGGTGCGGGTGGACTGCCAGACGACCATTTGCCATTTGCCGCCCTTATTGGCCCAGACATCGGTAAAGCGGACACCAAAGCTGTTGGGCCGGCCTTGCGACATGACGCTGATGCGGCACGAGCCGGTCAGCACGACGGTGTCGCCCAGATCCTGCGCCTTCACGTCCGACGGCACGACCGAGGTGTAGACGGTCCCGCCCGATTCCATGTTGCCGATCAGGCTCTGCTTGGTGTCGAGCCGAGCGGTCGAATGGGTGTAGACGAGATCGTTCGAAATCAACTCGTTCAATTTGGCGAGGTCTTTTTTCGCCATTGCGTCCATGCGCTGCTTGTCGAGGTCGATGACGGTTTGTCCGTTGCCTGCCATGTCTTCTCTCCTTCTCCAAAACCGGGTGTGTGGCCACGAAGCGTCGTGGTCATCGTGCCATCAGCACCAGCTTGCCCTGCAGGTGGCGGCTTTCGCTGACGCGGTGCGCCTCGGCGGCGTCGGCGAGCGGGTAGCGCACGATGTTGGGTGGCCACACCGCGCCCTGATCGTAGAGCTCCAGCGCGCGTTCGAGATGGGCGCGGTCGCGCGCGACGTTGGGGCGCAGCACCTGGACGTCCTTTCGGCTCGGCTGAAAGCCGGAGGGTGCCGCGGCGATCCACACCAGTCGCCCGCCCGGCTTCAGCACCTCGTAGGAGCGCACCTGAACTTCGCCGCCGACCGTGTCGAACACCACATCGCAACCGGCTGCGGCTTTGGTGAAATCTTCTGCGTTGTAGTCGATTGCGCGGTCGGCGCCGAGGCTCCGGACGTAGTCGTGGTTGCGGGCGCTCGCCGTCGTCAGCACCGTGGCGCCCAGATGTTTCGACAGCTGGATCGCGAACCCGGCGACCCCGCCCGCACCCCCCTGGATCAGGACGGTCTCGCCGGGTTTGAGCTTGGCGGTGTCTTCGACGGCCCACAGCGCTGTCAAGCTGGTCAGCCCCAACGCCGCCGCCTCGGCATGGCCGAGCCGATCGGGCTTTTTGGCAACGAGCGCGCCCTTGATCGCGAGCTTTTCGGCATAGCAGCCCTCGCTCCCCTGGTCGGTGACGCCAAACACCGCATCACCGACCTTGAGATCGGTCACGCCCGGCCCGAGTGCCGAGACCACGCCCGAGAAATCGCGACCCAGGATGTACGGAAGTTTGAGATTGCTGGAGCCGCCGCTGCCGAGCCGGACCTTGTAGTCGGCGGCGTTGACGCTTGCCGCATGAACGTCGACGACGACTTCACCCGGCCCCGCCGCCGGGTCCGGCGCTTCACCCAGGCGCAGCATCTCCGGCCCGCCATGCCCCGTCAGCAGCACCGCCTTCATCGCCCCCTCCTCAGCTATTGCTTTCGCGCGTGCCCCTTCGTCCTCTACACCCGTGCAACTGTCAAGCAACCGGGAGTCCGGGAGCGGAGATAATGGTCAGCCGATCTACTGCCTGCCCGGCGCGCACTGGGGTCAAGAAGCCGACGCTCGCGATCTGACTCCTTCTACGAGAGACCCGACCGCGTCGAGTGCTTCCGATATCTCGGAGGGGCTCGGAGGCGCTTGATCTATTTCGGGGTAGCGGCTGGCGATGTACCATTGGCTCACTACTGCCAACGAAAAGGGCGAGGGGCAAAAATTAGGCCAATGCAGTTGCACGCGTGCGGCGAGCGCATCGATATCGTGCGTTCTGGGTAGATCCGCGACCGATTATGGCTACTCCGCCGGCTTGGTGCCCACGGCGCAATGCAGCGGATGCGCCATGAACAACAGCCCGTGGGCGGCGGCGCGGTTGCGCTCGGCCTGCCATTGGGCGCGCTCCTCGGGCGAGAGCAACGACAGCACATGGTCTTCGCGGTTGCGCCAGATCGGGCCTCCGGGCCGGTCGAGGGTGACCAGGGTCGGGAAGCAAACGAGGTCGGCAAAGCCCGCCTCGTGCATCCGGCGGTAAAGGCTGCGGTCGGCCACACCGGCGGGCCCGACCGAATAGGGTGGAGTGTCGATCTTGCGGCCGATCGCCTCGGGCACCTCCAGGTTCCACCATTGCTTCATGTCGAGCGCGCGCACCGCGATCCCGGCCCGCCCGCCCGGCCGCAGCACGCGGCGGATCTCGGCGATTGCCCGACCGGCATCGCATTCCTCGAGCACCGTCACCGAATAGACGCAATCGAAAGACCGGTCGGGAAACGGCAACGATTCGGCGTTGCCGTGGGTGAAATGGATCGCCTCGGCAAGGCCGTCGGCCGCCGCCAGCGCCGCCGCCTCGCGCAGCAGAAACGGGTTGACGTCGGCGGCGGTGATCGGGTTGGCGCCGCCGAGCCGCTTCGCCAGGAGCCGTACCAAGGAGCCGGCGCCGCAGCCGACCTCCAGGACCGCCTCGCCCGGGCGCGGGGCCATCCGGTCGATTAGCGAATGGAACATCGCCTCATAGCTGCGATTCCTCGCCCGGTCTTCGAGCGAGGCAACGCCGCCCAGATGCGGCCCGCCCAGGGTGACGACCGTGAAATGGCGCGCCAAGGCCGGTATCGCCGGCTCCCATTGCGACGGCGCCAGAAAAAATGGCAGCAGGACCAGCGCCGGCCCGGCACCGCGGATGCGGTAAGTGATGCCGGAATGGCTGCCCTCGGGTGCGACCGCGCGCGGCGCGTCGGCGGCATGGCCAGCAGCGGCGAGCCGGCCGAGAAACTCGATCATCGTGCCGGCGATTTCGCCGCTACGGTCGGCGACGGCGTCGGCCCAGCTGCCGGGCGCCTCGTAGCCGGCAAGCACGACGAGCTCCGTTGCGGGCAGGGCAGCCGCGGCGCGCGCGGTGGCGTCCGCCGACGGCCCACGCTCGGCCGCGATCATCAGGACCCGATCGGCGAGCTCGGCAAAGGGTGCGGCGTCGAGGCGGCTCGGCACGCACAGCACGACGCCGGCAACCTGCCGCGGGTGCCGGGAGGCGAGCTGGGCCAGATCGCCCGGGATCGGGGTGGCGACATGGGCGGCGCCGAGCCCGAGATGCTCAAACAACGCGAGCAGGCGTTCGGTCGACGACAACTCCGCCTCGTCTGGCATCTCGTCCTCTCCGCTTCCGTGTTTCGCCTCGCTGCCGCCGGGGATCGTGACACCGCAGCCCGTCTTCTCCCAGCGCGAAATGAGCACCCCCCGCGACAACGAAACGGGGCGGCCAAAAGCCGCCCCGCCTGCTTAACGTCCGATCAGCCAGCGCTTACCAGTACGGGTCGACCCCGTAATAGTTGTGGACGTTGCGCTCCCAGTCGCGGCTGACCGTGCCGGTGTCCCATCCGCCGGAGACGGGCGGGGCACCGCGCAGTTGGTTCTCGGTCACGTTCAACTCGTAGGCGTCGAGGTTCTCGTTGTAGCGCAAGACATGCCACGGCAACGAGACATAGTCGGCACCCATGCCGAGAAATCCGCCAAAGCTCATGACCGCGTAGGCGACCTTGCCGGAGCGCTTGTCGATCATGATACGCTCGATGGTGCCGATCTTGTTGCCGGCGCTGTCGCGCGTCGCCGTGCCTTCGACCTTGTCGCTCGCGATCAGGCGGGCGGTCTCGCGCACATTGGCGTCCGTTCTTTCAACCGTATCCACTCGCGATCCTCCATTCGATTGCTGTAAACCGTCGAACGGCCCCGGCGAAGGGTCGGTTCCGAAGATGACCCGACGAACGCTGCTGGCCGCGGAGGCAATGGCCGCTTCTTGCTTCTTCGGTCGCGCGCCTGGCCTTGTCGTTGCCGTATCGTGGAACCCGGGCCAGCCGTGCTCCGAGCTCCGAGTTTGTCGTTGCAAGAAAGAAGCGTTGCGACGCGGCAATCCCGACCAGACGAGCTCGGCGGCCCGAGACTGCTTCCCGCAGGTCATTCCCGCGGGTCGCAACGACCGAAATCCGAGGATGGCGGCTCGATGATCGAAGAGCGGGCTAGGCGCCGCGCTCCGAGCGTTCGAAATCGGTGCGTTCGGTGACGGGGAGGCCCTGCAGGTAGCGGCGCAGGCAGTCGAGGCCGAGTTCGACGGCTCCGAGCCGCACCCAGTCGCGGCCACCATAGATGCGCGAGCGGCGCGATTTGATCCGGTCTCCGTCGGCGATCGCGAGATGGATGCTGCCGCCGAAATCGATGCGGTCGGGGCCGTCGTCGACCTCGATCAGCACTGCGAGCGCGTGGCTGGCGCCGGTTTCCTGACGGATGGCATGGGCGACCGCTTCGGCCGTTTCGCGGCTCATCTCGCCCGACATCGAGGTGCCGTCGAGACCGAGGGCAGCGGCGATCTCGGCCGGGTCGCGAGCGACGAGA
>DATKHX010000014.1:0-6695 GCA_035510075.1 Allostellaceae bacterium | reverse complement strand
GGCTTGCACACGAATGTCGCGCGCGCCGGCAGCAGCAGCGGGCAATAGTCGAGCTTCCAGTCGGTGCCGACCCGCGCGGCAACCGTATTCGGGGCGCATTCGTCCTGGGCTGCTTTTTGCACCGTGTCGCGCGAGCTGGCGAGCGCATCGTAGCAGATCGCAACCCGCGGCCCCGGATCTTTGACGCCACCTACGGCTTGCTGCGGGTAGGTGGGATAGGGATCGAGCGCCGAGCAGCCGGTAAGCCCGGCGGTTGCGGCAAGGATGACTGCCGCCGCAACCCTTAGGGTCATGCGGCGAGCGCGCGCTCGAGAACAGCCGCGCAAGCCATCAGCCGCGCATCGTCACCGATGCGGCCGACCACCTGGACGCCGGTCGGCAGGCCGCTCTCGCCCCAGCGCGCCGTCACGCTGGCACAGGGGGTGCCGAGTAGGGTCCACATGCGGTTGAAGACCGGGTTGCCGGTATAGCCGAGCCCGGCCGGCGCCTCGCCCGGTGCGGCAGGGGCCAGAACGGCGTCGCAGCCGCCGAAAAATTGACCGAGCCCGGCCCGCGCCGCCGCGGCTGAGGCGCGTGCCGCGTCGTATTCCTCGGCGCCGACCGCCATGCCGGCATCGAGCAGCTGAGCCAGCCGCGGCGACAGCTCGGCGCTGTGGCGGATGCGTTCGTCGGCGAGCGCGCGGCAGGTCTCGAAGCCCATGATCTTGTCCTGCGCCTCGGTCAGCCCTTCATGCTCCGGGGCGATCACCAGCTCTTCGACGACAGCACCGGCGCGGTCGAGCGCTGCCCGTGCGGCATCGAGTGCAGCGGCAGTGGCGGGCTCGGCCTCGGCCCACATTGGGGTGCGGTAGAGGCCGAACCGCGGCGCCCGACCGGGTATCGTCAAGTGGCGCAACGCCCGGCGTTCGGTCAGCACGCCCACGAAGAACGCCGCATCGTCGATGGTGCGCGCGTAGACGCCGATCGTGTCGAGGCCGTCGGAAAGCGGCTTGACCCCGGCGCGGTTGATCAGGCCGAAACTCGGCTTGTAGCCGACAACGCCGCAGAACGAGGCCGGGCGGATCACCGACCCGGCGGTCTGGGTGCCAAAGCCGAGCGGCGCCATGCCGTCGGCCACTGCTGCTGCCGAGCCGCTCGACGAGCCGCCGGGCGTGTGCGCCGGGTCGTGCGGGTTCGCGGTCTTGCCGGGGGTGAAGGTCGCGAATTCGGTGGTGACGGTCTTGCCGAGGACGACGGCGCCGGTGGCGCGGGCAAGAGCTACGCAGGACGCATCCGCCGCCGGCCGGTGGCCGCGATAAATCGGCGAACCGTAGGCGGTCGGCATATCCGAGGTGTCGATCAGGTCCTTGACAGCGATCGGAATGCCGTGGAGCGGCCCGCGTGGGGTTTCGCCGTCGCGCTGTCGCGCCTCGGCCAGCGCCTGGTCGCGATCGAGATATTGCCACGCTCCGACGACACCCTCGCGCGCCTCGATCCGGTCGAGATACGACCCGACCAGCGCTTCGGCGGTCAGCCGGCGCTCGGCGATCTGCCGGGCAGCCTCGCGGGCAGGCAACAATCGCGGCTCGGTCATCGCGACATCCTCTCCAATGCTCGTATATCGGGGCGCACTTCTGGGCACAGCGTTCCAAGCTGCTCCTAGCGTCAGTCCAGCGCGACTCTCGCGCACTGAGAGGCTCGTTGACAAGGAGCGGCGACGGACCGGGCACCCGCCGCTTATAATGGCTGGTCGCGGCGCAGGGTTGCGGCCGGGCTCTGTCGTTGCGCCGGAGATTACACTTGGTCCAGCCACCCGATGACCATGATGGCGAACGGCCGCGCTCGGCGGCGCTGATCGGGCTGATCGTCGTCGCGGTGCTGGTCGTCGCCGCGGTTTATCTCGTCCATGCGTTGCGCAAGGAGTCGCAGCTTGAAGACTGCCTGATGTCCGGGCGGTCGAATTGCGCGCCGATCGAGGCTCCCTCCGCCAACAGGTAGGCCCGCCGACTTCTGGGGGCCCGTGTTCGGAACGAGTGCGGCTCGGGTCTGCCGTCAATCGCCAATCGCGCCGGCAGCCACTGTGCGAGCCGAGACGCCCGTGGCGGCGGCGTCCCACATCAGGCGCGGGTCGAAGGTCTCGGCGGCGAACATGGTCAGGATCACGACCGCGCAAAAGGCGACCGCCCCGACGCCGGGCTGGATCGTGATCACCGCGCCAAAGGTGACGAGCGCGCCCAGCAGCGACTCCATGAAGATGTCGATCATCGACCAGCGGCCGATAAAGCGAACGACGTGGTAGAGCCGGGTGCGGTCGCGCAGCCACCCGGAACGCCCGGTCTGGGTTGCGATCAACATGATCGACAGCCCGACGAGCTTCAGCATCGGCACCGCGATGCTGGCGAAAAAGACGAGGGCGGCAAGCGGGTATTCGCGGGTGTGGATCAGTTCTTCGACCCCGCCGAGGATCGTGCTGGGCTGGCTGGCGCCGAGCTGCACCACGCTCAGAACCGGAAAGTAATTGGCCGGGACATAGAGCACAGCCGCAGCGATGATCAATGCCCAGGTGCGCTGGATGCTGTCGCGCCGCCGCGGGTGCAGCGCGCGGTCGCAGCGGGGGCAATCCCCATGCTCGGCCTGCGCTACGCTGACCAGGCCGCACGTCTCGCAGCCTACGGCGCCCGCGGGGCCGGCGCGGGGCAGCGCGTCCGGGCGGTCGTCATGGTCAAGCCGTTCCCACACCGCCTCGCGGTCGAGTGCGCTGTCGAGCCATACCAAGAGGATTGTCAGCACCAGCAACGCATAGACGCCGGTGCGCAGCCCGATCGTCACAAGATCGCCGAGCTTGACGTAGGCGACAAAGACGCCGAGCACAAAGACCTCGATCATCGACCACGGGCGCAGCCTTTCCGCCACGGCGAAAACGCGGCGCAGATGGCGCGGCGGGTGTCGCTCATGGGCGCGGATCAGCACGTAGAGCATGCCGGCGAGCCGGGCGAGCGGCGCCAGCACGGTGACGAACAGGACGACGAGCGCCAGCGGCGCCATGCTCTGCCGCACCAGCTCCTCCGGCCCGGAAAAGAGGTCGGCGACATGGCGGATGCCGGCGGTCTCGACGCTCATCAGCGATGAACTGCACATGACCGCGAGCACCACCAGCGCTGCAATGGCAAGCGCGGCCATATGGTCGAGGCGGTGCGCGGAAACCCGGCGCAGGATCGTCGGGCAGCGCGCGCAATAGGCCGAGGTGCCGGGCTCGAGCGCCGGGACCTGCTGCAACAGCCCGCAGCCTGGGCATTCGCGCAGCTGCGGCAGGGTCGCCCGGACCGGGGCAGGGGAGGGCGAGGTCACCCGCGGACCGGAAGGGTCGTCAGCATCGGGGCGATGCCGTCGGCGAGCAGCCCGACGGCACTGCTGATCGCCGCGACCTCGCCCGGCACGCCCGGCCCCGGCGGCGCCACCGCAAAGCGGAAGCTGCGCAGGACAGGCTGGTTCTGGCGGGTGGCGCGCACCGCCACCTGGGCCTGCAGCACGAGCTTGCCGGCGGCGTCCTCGTCGAGCCGCTGGATGTTGACCTCGACGGTCGCGTCCGGCCGCGCCGAAACCGCACCATTGTCGGCGATGACCGTGCTCTGCGGCAGACGTTGGCCCAGCTCCTCGACCAATACTCGGTTCAGCATCGCCGCCAGCGGCTCGCCCCACCAATCGTTCGACATCACGTCGAGCCGATAGTTTTCCGACGAGCGCACGATTTGCGAGCGTTCGAGAAAGTGTGCTACCGCGATTTGCTGCACCAGCACGACCCTCGGGCCGCCGATAGCGACCGCACTCGGCGCGGTCGCGATCGTGTACAACACCGGGTCCGGCGAGGAGCAAGCGGCGAGTGCCGCCGCCAGCGCCAGCCCTGCCAATCGCGAACGTCTCCGCACGTGGCTCATTCGACGCCACCCGCCGGGCGGCCCTTGATCAGCGCTTCGGGATGGCGAGCCAACAGATCGGAGAGCGCCCGGATCGAGGCGAGCGCGTCGTTGGTCTGCACCAGCAATCGTTCCATATCGCGGTTGAACTTGGTGTTGTCGCCATATCCGCTGTCGAGCGAGACCAACAGCTTGTTGGCGCTGGTTACGGTCTTTTGCAATTGGCTGGCCATTTCAGGCAATTGCTTGAACGCCGGTGCGGTGCCGCTGTTGAGATTGCGGGTGAACGTCTCGGTCATCGCGAGCGTCGCCGCGAGCTTCGTCAGGGATTCCTTCAACTGTGGCCCGCTTACCAGGTCGTTGGTCGATTTCAGGAGGCCGTCGAGGCTTTGCCCAATCTGGTCGAACGGGATCGCGTTGACCTTATCCAACAATGTGTTTACGGACGCCTGCAGCCCGGCAAAACCGCCGGCCTCGGCTGTCGGTAAGACAAAGCGGTCGTCCTCCATCGTGACCTGGACCGGCGGCGCTTTTGGCAGGAAATCGAGCGCGATCTGCTGTTGGCCGGTGATCAGGCTGGCGCTTTGCAACGTCGCGCGCAGTCCCTGCTTGACCAGCGCGTCGACCGCTTCGTCTTCGTTCTGGTAAAGGCGGACCCCGACGCCGACGATGCGCTCGGGCTCGACCTCGTAGCGCACCGGCGCCAGCACGCGGTCGGTGGCCTTGTTATAAGTCAGCCGCACATCGGTGACATGCCCAACATTGAGGCCGTGCACCGTCACGGGCGAACCAGGACCGAGCCCGCTGACCGACCCCGGAAAATACGACATGACCAAGATCTTGTGGGTGTAGGAAGCAGCCTGCGCGGTGTCGCGGTCGACGAACAGCGGGAAAACGTGGTTGTCGAGGCTCGCCACCTTGGTACGAGCTTCCTGCTCCGGGGTCTCGAAGGCAATGCCGCCGAGAAGCAGGGCTTTCAGCGATTCGAGCTGGATTTCGAGCCCGGTGCCGGCGAGCTTGATCGACAATCCCGAGGCGTTCCAGAACCGGGTTTCGTCGTTGACGTAGCTGTCGTAAGGGGCGCGGACAAAGGCGTGGATCGTCGCGTATTCGGCCATGTCGGCGATGTCCCAGCCCAACACCTCGCCGACGCTCAGATCACGGTAGAAGATCGGCGAGCCGAGCGAGATCGAGCCGAGACGCTTCGCCTTTAGCAAAAAGACGTGGCCCGGCACATGCTCGGTCAGGATCGGCGGGTCTTCGAGCCCCTTGAACGCGTGCTGGTCCTTGCCGACGGTGGCTCCCGGCAGCATGCCGACATAGCTGCCCGACAGCAGGGTCTCGAGACCGGAGACGCCGCCGGCGAAAAGGCGCGGCTTGACTACCCAGAACACCGTCTTGTCGGTCAACAGCGGCTCGGCCTGACGGGTCGTGGCGATCGTGGCGACGACATGCGTGTGATCGCGAGCCAGTTCGAGGCTCTTGACGGTGCCAAAGACGATGTCCTTGAACTTGAGCTGCGACTGACCCGCCTGCAGCCCTTCGGCGCCGTCGAAGGTGACGGTGATCGTCGGCCCTTCCTTCGACAACGTGTCCCAAGCGAGCCACGCCCCGATCGCCAGCGCAACCAGCGGAATCACCCAAATCACCGAGACCCGTCGCGAGCGCCGCGTCGCCGCCCGCGCGAGCACCGGCTGCTCGGCGAGATTACTCATGGCACGCTCCCCTTCGAATTTGCAGTCCCCGCCGGTACGGCGAGACCTCGATTATCAGCCGATCGACCCCGTCGAACATCGTCTGGTCAACCCGGTGTGGATCGGAAGGTCAGAATCGGAAAGTCCCGGCGAGGATAAGCCCTTTCATGTGAACGTTGAAGCCGACATTGTCCCCTCCTGAACGTTCAACGGACCTCATTTTGCCGAGTGCCGCCGGCGGCGCCTTCCAGCTGCCGTCGAGGATCGAGGGTGGTGTCTCCTTCGGCCAATAGAGCCGCAGCATCGGGATGAATTGCCGCACCGCATCGTCGGCAGCCAGTTGGCCTCCTTAGCTGCGCCGGGGGGCTTGCCTAAAGATAGAGATCGACCGACCCGTCGGAATTGTGCTCGAGCGCGTTGCGGGCGCTCAAGGTGTAGCGGTTCCGGTTGTTCGGCACGAAGAAATAGTGGCCGTCATACATCGCCCACGACCAGAAGCCGTCCACCGGCGGCAGCTGTCCCGCCGGGAAGTGCATGACGTAGCAAACGGCTTGCCGTCGCATCCATCTCGGCGACCGGGTAGATGGCATCCTGTGGAGGGTTGGCGGGGCCGATGGCGGTCACCAAAGCGCGTCGGCGATAGGCGGCCGCGTAGTTGCCCATGCCGGTGGTCAGCACGCTCCACCCGTTCGTCAACTCGATCTCTTTCAACAGCCCATAATCGTCGCCTGAGCCGGCCGAGGAGCGGCTTGAACTGCAGCAGATGACGTTTGGTTCAGCTTTGCCGGGTCGAAATCCTGCCCTGGAACGATGTCGACCTTTGCCATCGCCGCCACCATCGCTCGGCTAGCGGCCGGAAGTAGGTGGCACCATTCATTGCATCGACCGGGTCGCGCATCGGGTCCTTCGTGTCCCAGGCGGGATTCACCCGCGGCGGGCGGCGGAGTGTCGGGTTTGCTCCACGCGCTGAGCGGGGTCAGCTCGTATTGCGGCTGAATGGGGTTGACCGGCATAGTCGGCTGCTTCGTCAACGTCCCGAAAATACCCCGCCGCCTCCGGCAAGCGCGTCACGGCGCCAAACGCCGGCACGCTCTACTCGACGGCATGG
>DATKHX010000013.1:0-8506 GCA_035510075.1 Allostellaceae bacterium | reverse complement strand
GCCGGCCAAGGCTGGACCCGGCACGACGCGAAGAGCTACCTGCACATGAACGCTTACAATCTCTTTTCCGAGCTGACCTTCGACGCGCGCTACGGCAAGATCTACAACCGCAACCTGCCGCGCTGGTACAAGCGCGAGCCGCGCTCGCGCATCCCGATCGTGCCCGACCCCGACCATATTCACCTGTTTGTCGTCGGCGGTGCTGCCGGCCGCTTCTCCGCCTTTATTCCCGGCTGGGGCCATATGTCGTCGCCAGTCTTGCGCAACATCGAAGGCGCCTCGGGCCCGCGTCGCGAGCCCGTCTGTGTCGACGGCACGTGCTATTTGTGAATAGCCGGGTCGGGCGTGGTTGATGCCTGAAAGAGAGTGACCGGCGTTACGGAGAAACCGATGCGAAACCTATCTGGATCGATCGTCTTCGACCCGCGCGGGGTGGTCGAAGCAGAAACGAAACCGTTGGCGCCGCGGGTGCAGGATCTCGCCGGGCTGCGCCTCGGCGTGCTCGACAACACCAAATGGAACGCCAACCGCTTGTTGCGCAAGACGGTGGCGCGGCTCGGCGACCAGGTCAGGCTGGCCGCAGTCAACTACTACCGCAAAGAAAGCTTTTCGAAAGACGCCGATCCGGGATTGATCGAAACCATCGCGGCCGAAAACGATGTGATCCTGACCGCGATCGGCGATTGAGGCTCGTGCACGTCGTGCTGTACGCATGACGCCGTCAGCCTCGAAGCCTTGGGCCGCCCGACCGCGGTCGTCGTCACCACCGAATTCCTGCACGAAGCGCTGATGCAGTGCCAAGCCCTCGGCATGCCCGATCTCGCTCCGACCGTCATCGATCATCCGCTCAGCACGCTCACCGACGCCGAGATCGACCAGCGCGCCGACCAGGCTCTTTCACAATGCATCGCCGCCTGGATCGACAAGTGAAACCGATTGGGACAGCAAATAAGCGCCGGAAGCAATTTCCGACCGCGTTGCCGCGGCGTCATTGCGAGGAGCGCAGCGACGAAGCAATCCCGACCAAACGACGCTCAGCCGCCCGAGATCGCTTTGCTGCGCTCGCAATGGCCGATTGGAGGCCGCGGTTCGATCTGATCGGCGGCGGGTTCAATCCCGGCTGAGGACGCTGACATCGTCGGGGTTGACGAGATCGGGCACGGTCCAGCCGTCGAGGTCGTATTCGGCCATGCAGGCATCGGAAAAGCCCTTCCAGCGCTCGTATTCGCCCGAGGCGAGCGCCCCGAACAGCGCGTAGCGGCGGATTTCCTCGTGGCTTCCGGCATAGTTGACCTCGTAGAGCTCGTGCCGGGCGCCGAACTCGGTGCCGACCGCATCCCACAAGAGCTTCATCAGCTTGACGCGCTCGACCGCCGATACCCCACCGGAGCCGCGGACAAAACGATCGAGGTATGGGCGGATCTCCGGCGCCTTGAAGTCACGAGCGTGGGAATTGAGGTAGATCAGGCTGCTGGCGGCAGTCTTCTCGATCTGGTGCTTGACTTGGACGTACGCCTCGGGTGCCAGAACCTGGTAGGCGGAGGCCGGCGTGGCACCCGGCAAGAGACAGCCCCCAGCCCACGGGTCCGGGCTCTTCGCCATCGCGTCCGACAACGCCCACATCGTGTTGCGCCAGGTGATGACCTCGCCGATATTGGCTTCGACCCCGCGAAAGCCGCGGGTGCCGGCCATCTCGGTCGCCTTGATCAACAGGCCGCAGATAAAGTCGAGCTTGACCGCAAGCCGAGTGCAGCCGTGCAATAACGCGCGCGGCAGGAATCCGGTGCGCGGAAAGAAATTGTTAGCCGTGTCGATATCGGCATAGGCAAACACGTCCTCCCACGGCACAAAGACCTCGTCCATGATGAAGATCGCGTCGTTTTCGTCGAGCCGGCTCGACAGCGGATAATCGAACGGGCTGCCGAGCACGGCGGCGCGCTGTTCGTTGGAGACGCGGCAGATGAATTTGACGCCCTTGGCGTTGCTCGGCACCAGGAAGACGATCGCGAAATTCTTGTCCTAGACCGGGATTAACCCGTGATGCGCGACAAAGGTGAAGTGCGTCAATGCCGAGCCGGTAGCGACGACTTTGGCGCCGGTGACGTAGATCCCGGCATCGGTTTCCTTCGTCACATGCGCGTAGACGTCGGTCGGGGCGCCCGGTGCCCCCGGCGCCATGCCGCGGTCGACCGGGGGATGGATGATCGCGTGGTTGACGAATGGCATCCGCTCCTGGCTGAAGCGATACCAACGCCGCGCATTCTCCTGATAAGGGGCATAAAATTCGGCATTGGCGCCGAGCGTGGCGAGAAAGGCGGCCTTGTAGTCGGGCGAGCGCCCGAGCCAGCCATAATTCAGCCGTGACCAAGCGGCGATCGCGTCGCGCCCCGCGACCAGGTCCTCGACCGAGCGCGGAGCGACAAAAAACCGGTGGGTGAACCCGCCCCACTCGGTCGGGCAGCTAAGCACGTTCTTTTCCTCGGCATGGTCGCGATGCAACGCGTCATAGAGACGGGCAATCATGCGAGCGGTGTTGCGAAAAGCGGGATGCGCGGCGACGTTTTTGACCCGCTCGCCGTAAATCCACACCTCTCTCCCGTCGTCGAGGCTGCCGAGAAATTCGCTGCCGGTATAGGGAAGCAATGTCGCCATACGGGTAGTCTCCCTGCTAAATGTTTCGAGATTTCTTGCTTTTCGGCGCGATTTGACCGCGATGCTAAAATCGCTGGGACGAGCGGTCAACGCGAGCGCCGCGCGCGGGGCACGATGGAGGAGTGAAGATGGCGAGGCTGACGGGCAAGGTGGCGCTGATCACCGGTGCGGCGGGCGGGCAAGGCGCCGCCGAGGTGGAACTGTTCGTTCGCGAAGGGGCGGCGGTGGTGCTGACCGATATCGATGCCGTCGCCGGCGAGGCTTTGGCGCGGCGGGTCGAAGGCCAGGGCGGCGAGGCGCTGTTCCGGCGCCAGGATGTGTCGGACGAGGCGGCTTGGCAGCAGGTGCTGGCGGCGGCGTTGGCCCGGTTTGCGAAGCTTCATATCCTCGTCAACAATGCCGGGACGATCGCGCGCCAAGGGATCGTCGACACCACGGTCGCGGCGTGGAACCGCACGATCGGGGTCAATTTGACGGGCGCGATGCTCGGCATGAAGCATTGCGCGCCTGTTATCCGCGACAGCGGCGGCGGCTCGATCGTCAACATCTCCTCGACCGCGGGGCTGACGGCGCATGACGACGCCGCCTACACCGCCAGCAAATGGGGGCTGCGCGGGTTGACCAAGACGGGGGTATTGCAGTTTTCGCCATGGAACATCAGGGTCAATTCGGTCCATCCCGGCCAGATAGCCGATACCGGCTTTTTCCAGAGCGGCGGCGAAGCGTTTGCCCATGCCGCGCGCACCGCGATCCCATTGCACCGCCAGGGGACGCCGCAGGAATGCGCCGAGCTGGTGCTATTCCTCGCGTCCGACGAATCGCGCTTCATTAGCGGCGCCGAGATCGCGATTGACGGCGGCTACATCGCCGCCGGCACCGCAAACTTGCGCAACCGTGTGCGCGCCGATTACGAAGCAGGAAGGAATTGAACGAGAGCGACTGCTAGCGCGCTGCGTTTCGGGTATTCCGAAAATATGCCATGTTAGCCATTGCCAAAGTAATCCGCTGCTATGGCAAGCGAACCGGTGCTGAAAGAGGGTGCTGCAGAGATATTTGGGCGCCGCGCCCCAAACCTAATCTCGTGCGGCCGAAATTCGCGCTTTAGCGGTCTCGGCCAAACTTCATGCAGGAGAAAGATGTGAATTTCAGAATTCTGGCGTTGCTCGGCCTGTTGATCGGCGGCCTCGCTGGCCTGGCGCCGGTTACGGTGCCGGCGGCTGAGCCCGCGAGCCCGCAGAAAACCGAGATCAGCGCGGAGGCGAGTGCCGCGCTCCAGCGCATGAGCGAGACCCTGCGGGCGCAGCAATTCGGCTTTCAGGCGCAGACGATCCGGGTCTATGCCGGCCCCAAAGGCGAGCCGCTGCATATCTTCCACACCCTCGATGTCACGGTGCGCCGGCCAAACCGGCTGCTGGTCTCGAGGAACGGCGACGACGGGCCGGGGAAGCTAGCCTATGACGGCAAGACGCTCGTCGTCTACGCGAGCGACGGCAACAAATACGCGAGCATCCCGGTGCCGGGTACGATCGAGGCGATGATGAAGGAGGCGATGGGCCGGCTCGGCGTCGATTTCCCGCTCGCCGATTTTCTGACCGACGCGCCGGGCACGTCGTTTCTGAGTGGGGTGACCGCGGGCCAAATCGTCAACACCGTGACGATCGACGGCACTCCGTGCTTGCACATGTTCTTCTTGCAACCCCCCGGCATCGAGCTCGAGCTGTGGGTCGAAAAGAACGACAAATCGCTGCCGCGGCGGCTGATCGTGACCTACCGGTCGTTGCCCGGCGAGCCGAATTTCATCGCCACGTTTTCCAACTGGAATTTCTCGGTCCACCCCGCCGACGCGGATTTCGTCTTTCAGCCGCCGGCAGGGGCCGTGAAGGTGGCGCTGAAGCCGTCGGCCGCCTCGGGTTCGGCTGCCGGAGCAAAGTCCCCCGGAGGTGCGAAATGAAATATCTCGCCACCGCCTGCATCGGCGTCATGTTGGCCGCTTCGGCCGGTTCGAACGCTTTCGGCTGGGGTGCGGTCGGCGGGCCGCGCGGCGGGGCGGCCTATCGCGGGCCGATGGGCGGTGCTGCGGTGCGCGGCCCCAATGGCGGCGGCGCGGTTCGCGGCCCCTATGGCGCCGGCGCGGTGCGCGGGCCGGCCGGCAACACGGCGGTGCGCGGCCCGGCTTACGGCGGCGGCGCCGTCTACCACGGCGGTGCTTATTACGGTGGCCGTTATTATGGCGGCGCTGGGGTGGCGGCGGGGGTAGCCGTCGGCGCCACGGTCGGGACGGCAGCCGCAGCCTCGAGCTATTACAACGCGCCGGCCTATTATCCGCCGCCCTACTACTGCGCGCCGGGATATAGCTGCCCGCCGCCTTATTACCCGCCCTGATTTGATTTAAGCCGAACCGGCTGCGGTCAGCCGGCGACGGCGGCGAAGATTTCGTCGAGGGCGGTCAGCTGGTTGCCGTTGACCGAATTTGGCACCAGCACCGGGGTGTTGACGCCGGCCGCGTACCATGCGGCGAGCCGGTCGCGGACCTTTGTCACCGAGCCGTAGAGGGTGTTGTCGGCGATCCAGCGGTCGGTCAGGTAGTGCTGGATGTCGTCGCGGCGGTTCTCCGCGAGGGCTGTTTCGATCGCCGCCATCTCCTCGGCGTAGCCCGCTTCCTTCCAATAATTGCGGTAGTTCGGCAGCAACACGTAGCGCACCAACCGCCGACGATGCAGCGCCAATGCCGCGCCCTCGTCCGCGGTGATGCAGACCGGCAGCATATTGCCGACCAGGAAATCCGGGTCATTGCGCTTCTCCGGCGGGACCACGGCCAGCGACTGCGCCACATGCGACAGGCTGGCATTGGCGAACAGCACGCCCTCGGCGATCTCGGCGGCGAGCGCCACCATCCGCTTGCGCAAGGCCGCGAGCACGATCGGCGGCTGCTCACCGATCCCGTCGTAGGATCGCATCTTCTCGACAAAGGCGCGGGTGTCCGCGAGCGGCTTGCCGACCGTGATGCCGAGCCGTTGATGCGTCGGGTCGTGGGCGACCCCGATGCCAAAGCGAAAGCGCCCGCCAGACACCTCATGGATGTAGGCGGCACTCATCGCGAACTCTTCGGCCGTCTGCGCGTAGATCGGCGCGATCGCGGTGCCGAACCGGATGCGCTCGGTTGCCAATGCGAGGCCGGTGCATTGCGCCATGTTGCCCCAGCGGCTCGGCATATAGATGCCCGAGAAGCCGCGCCGCTCGATCTCGCGGGCGATGTCGAGCGTCCGGCGCCGCCGCCCCGGCACGGCGACAAGGCTGATCGCGGGAAGCGGGTCGGTCATGCGCGGCGCTCTCCGTTATCTCCATCGAGGCGAAAGCCTATCCGGCCGCGCATCTCGGCACAATCCGCCCGCAGCTAAGAGACGGGCGGGGAGCTGTCGGCCGACAGTCCGGAATGGCGCCGACGCGGAGCCGCAGCAGGCAGGATCGCAGCAGCGGAGGATTAATGCAGTTCGATCCGCACAACGTCGCGGACGCTGCGGCCGCCATAGCGGTCACCCGGAACGACCAAGCGCAGCGCATGCCCCTCAATCGGTTGGCCGTCCCGGCGATAGGCGAGCAAGACCTGCTTACCCTCAAAATCCGGGTCGATCTCGGCCAGCGCCAGCGCGGCAGCATAGCCGTCGCGCCCGGTGACCAAGATTGTTTGGCGCAATTGCGCGCGCCGATCGCCGCCCAGCATTTTCGCGCGCTCGAACACCGACCAGAGCAACGCACCCATATAGGCGGCCTGCTCTGGGCCATGGCTGGTCTGAAATGACACTTTCTGTTCGATCGCCGGCAATTGCGCGACGATTGCCGGGTCGATCGTCTGCGTCTGTTCGACGGACGCCGCTACGACGATACTTTGATCAGCGGCTGTCGTGTTGTTGCTTGCCAACGCCAGCGAAGCCGCCGCGAGCGCCGCGACGGCGAGAGATCGAAGGCGCACTATTTGGCGACCATGACATCGGAAGCTTTGATCACGGCTGTCGCCTCCTCGCCCACCTGAAGCGCGAGATCGTCGATCGCCTCATTGGTGATCGAAGAGGTGATGATCACCCCGTTGCCGATATCGATGCGTACATGGCCGGTCGTTTGGCCCTTCTGCACCCCTACGATCCTTCCTTTGAGTTGATTGCGCGCGCTAAGCCTCATCGTCTCTCTCCTCGAATCCGGTCCGCTGACAGCCGTGGCATATAGCAGGCCCGGATAAAACGGTCACCTGCCTAAGTTTTTCGGCTTTGGCGCGGTGACCGTGCCCGTCATGCGCTCTCCACGATTACTTGACAGCGATATATCCTAGTGAATATATCGGGTTACATTTTCGACCGCAAGTCCGCCAGCCTGATCCCAAAAGCCCCTCAATTTGGAGGTCGCCCATGAACTCCCGCACCGTGTTTGCCGCCCTGTTCCTGATCGGCGTTGGCGGTTCTCCGCTATACGCGGCGTGTCCAGGCGGCGCATCCAATTTCTTCACAGTTTCCGGCCAGGTGGCGAGGCCCGCCGTTTTTAATTTGAGCAAGCTCGAACAATTTGCGCCGGCACAGGAGAACGTAGCATATTTTGCGGCAGGGTCGGTCGTTACCGAATCGTTTACCGGCGTGTTGCTCTGGGACCTGTTGAGCAAATCCCCGGTTGGCGGAATCGTCACCGACCCAAAGATCAAAAACGACGTCCTTCACAAAGTCGTTATCGTGACCGGGACCGACTGCTATCAATCAATATTTGGTGCCGGCGAGTTTGATCCGTTTTTCGGCGGCAGTCAGATCATGGTCGCCTACGCAACGGGTGGGCAATCGCTTGGCGCCGCGGGATTTGCGCGGATCGTGGTCCCCGGCGACAAAGCCGGCGGCCGATTTGTCTCGAACATCGCAAACATAGAGGTTCGGGACGCCACTAAAAATCGTTAGGCGCAGATCGGGTGGAGGATGCTGCGCCAACCCGCTTAATTGCCCTTACAACTGCTCTTATCCTGATTGGGCTGGGGGGATGCTATGCCTGCCATGATCCGTTGCCGCATCGCCGTCGCAGCACTCGTTCTCGCGCTCGCTCCCGCGCAAATGGCGCGTGCCGCCGACGTGGTCGTCTTCGCCGCGGCCAGTCTCAAGAACGCGCTCGACGACGCGGCCCACGCCTTTGAGCAGCAAGGCGGCGCGCCGGTCAAAATCTCCTATGCGGCAAGCTCGCAATTGGCCAAGCAGATCGAGAGCGGCGCCCCGGCCGACATCTTCATCTCGGCCGACCTTGCCTGGATGGACTACTTGCAGAAACGCAATCTGGTCCAGCCCGCGACCCGCAAAAATCTGCTCGGCAACCGGCTCGTGCTGGTGGCACCGGCCGGCAGCGGGGTGAAGGTCGAGATCAAGCCCGGCTTCGATCTTGTCGCGATGCTAAAGGGCGGGCGGCTGGCGATGGCCGACCCCGCGAGCGTGCCGGCCGGCAAATACGGTAAGGCGGCGCTGCAAAAGCTCGGGGTCTGGGAGAGTGTGGCGCCCCATATCGCCGGGGCCGAGAATGTGCGCGCCGCGCTGCTGTTCGTCGACCGCAAGGAGACGCCGCTCGGCGTCGTCTATGCCACCGACGCCGCCTCCGACCCGAAGGTTGAGATCGCCGCGGTGTTTCCAGAGGACAGCCACCCGCCGATCATCTATCCGGTGGCGCTGACCGCCACGAGCAACAACCCCGAGGCAGCGAAATTCCTCGCCTTTCTCGAATCCCCGGCGGCAAAGCCAGCCTTTGCGAAACAGGGCTTCACCGTGCTCGGCGAGGCCAGATAGCTTAGCGTCGCGGGTCCTCACTCGCCCATCTGCAATAGCGCGCCGCGCTGCCGGGC
>DATKHX010000012.1:0-2816 GCA_035510075.1 Allostellaceae bacterium | reverse complement strand
AAGAGCACGGCGGTCGTCATCATGTATGACGATTCGGACGGCTGGTACGACCACCAGATGTCGCCAATCGTCAACCCATCGGCTGTCAATACCGGGGTTGTGAACGATAGCGACGAGCTGAACGGCCCGGGGGTCTGCGGGCATGGAACGCCGCTCGCCAACGCCTCCGCCCAGCCAATCGAGGGGCGTTGCGGCTATGGCCCGCGGCTGCCGCTGCTGGTGATCTCGCCGTTCGCCAAGACGAACTTTGTCGATCACAGCCTGACCGATCAAAGCTCGGTGCTGCGCTTCATCGAGGATAATTGGGGCACCGGCCAAATCGGCGGCGGCTCCTACGACCAGATCGCCGGCTCGCTGGCGAACATGTTTGACTTTGACGATGGGCATCACGGCGACGGGCACGGTTTTGGCGAGCGCAAGCTCATTCTCGATCCGACCACCGGCCAGCCTCAGTGAGGTAAACCGCCTCAGCGTGAGCTGAGGACGACCAGCGGTTATACGGACAAGGCGACTCCCCGGGGACAGCTTCCCCGGGGAGTTCGCTTATCGGGCGGAGCAATTACTCGTCGTCGTTGTCCCAGGCGAGGAGCGTGTATCCGCTCGGCAGCGCCGGCCCGACCCGTGCAACAGCGGTGCGGGTAACGAGAGCATTTCCGGGACCTTGGGCGGCGGCATGGATGCGCACGGTAGCCATCAGGTCTGGTGCCGCGGGCGCCGCGGTGGGTGTGCGCTGCCCGATCAGGGTCAGGGCCGCGGCAACGACGGGATCCGCGTCGGCGCGACTGGGCTCAGGCGGGCCGAACAAGGTCAAATGCGGACGCAACGCGGCAAGCAAGGCCGGGGTCATCCCGCGCACCCGCGACAGCTCGTCGAGGCTCTGCAGCGGTGCGCCCGGCGGGCCGTAATCGAGACCGGCCGCCTGGTAATCCGCCAAAGCGACCGCCGGCGGCCGTCGTGTGGTGGTGGCGCCAACCCACTCCGCAATCGCGGCCGCCAGTGCGGCGGCCTGTTCGGGGTCGCTGCCGACGACCTGCAATAAGGCGGCGACAAGCTCCGGCGCCGCCAGGTTTGGGTTGACCCGGCCGCTCTCGTCTTCGAGCAGCAGCGTGACCCGGCTGCGGCCGATCTGGATTTGGTGCGCCGCGCCGTCGAGCGCCCAGCGGAGCTCGGGCCGCGGGTCGGAGATATTGAAAATCGCCTGGTAGATCGCGCCGTCCGCGGCGGCTTGTGCTGCCGCGTTCGCTGCAAGGTTGGTGGCAATCCGAACCTCGGTCCGCCCGGTCGCGGTCAGATGGGCAACCAGAAAGGCTATCAGGACGAGCGTCCACAGCACGATCAGCAGCGCAAAACCGCGCTGGCGCTTCACCCGATCGGCAAGCATGCCGTCATGGGAACCGGTTCGGGTTGGGCGAGCCCGAAGCCGGCTTGCTTTGCAGGTCCTGCTTGACCAGCCCGGCGTTGAGCAACTGGTTGCGCAGATCTTCGGTCAGGGAGCGTGCGTCGCGCTGATCGCGCACGACACGCGGCGTGATCAGCACCAGGAGCTCGGTGCGGTTGCGCGAGTTCTGCTGGCTCGAGACGAGGCTGCCGAGCAGCGGGATGTCCTTCAGCACCGGGATGCCCTGATTTCCTTCCGAATCGCTGTCGCGGATCAGCCCGGCCAAGCCGACGGTCTGCCCGTCCTGGACGGCGACGCGAGTGCGGATCAGACGCTGATCGAACGTCGGCGAATTGATGTTGCCGGTGGTCGGCGAGCTGACGTCGCTGACCTCCTGCGAGATGTCGAGCGTGACGAGGCCGCCCGAATTGACCCGCGGCGTCACCTGCAGGATGACGCCGGTGGCGGTATAATCGACGCTGTTCACGATCGGCGCGTTGGCGCTGATCGTGCTCTGCTGGCTTTGCGTCAGGATCGGCACGATGTTGCCGACTTGCAGACGCGCCGGCTCGTTGTCCAGCACCAGGACCTGAGGCGCCGAAAGGACCTTCAACTGGGTCACCGCGGAGAGCGCGCTCAGCACTTCGCTGGTGCCATTGTTAAAGACAAACCCCGGGAAATTCGACGCCGCGCCAATCGGGATGCGGGCGACCGTGTTGATCGTCGGGGTGGCCCCCGAGGCCGCCGAGCTCAGCGTGCCGGCGACGCCGCTATTGCCGAGAAAAAACTGCGTGCCATAGGCCAGCGCATCGTTGAGGGTGACCTCGGCGATCGTGGCATCGATCAGCACCTGCAGCGGGATGATGTCGATCTTGCGCAACATGCCTTCGACGACCGCGTATTCGCGCGGCGTGGCGAAGATCAGCAAGGCGTTGTTGCGGCGGTTTGCGATGATCCGCATACGGTTTTCGGCGTCGGCGGCGCCTTCGCCGGGCGGCGATAACGGCTCGGCCGCGGGGTTGGCGCCTTCGGGGCCGCCGGGCGCCGCCCCCGAGAGGCTGCCGAGACCCCCCGGCGCGCCACCATTCGCGCCGAGCCCGCCGGCGGCCTGGCCGAGCCCGCCGCCGGCCTGGCCGAGGCCGCCGCCAGCCTGGCCGAGCCCCGACAGCCCCGGTGTCCCGCCCGGGCCGCCGAGTCGCCCCTGTGCGGCGCCGGGCGCGGTGCCGCCGGGCGGCGCCGGGGTCGGGCTGAGATGCCCCGGCGTAAAGGCGCGCTGAAGCACGGCTTCGAGATCGGCGCTCTGCCCGTTCTGCACGTAGTACACATGCCAGCTGCGGGTCGTCGCGTCCTCGACCCGGCGTTCGAGGTGAAAGAAACGCCGCGCCGCGTCGATGTAGCGGGGTTGGTTCGACACCACCAGCACCGCATTGACCCGCTG
>DATKHX010000011.1:0-3756 GCA_035510075.1 Allostellaceae bacterium | reverse complement strand
ATCCTGGTGTTCGCCGCGATCTGGATCGGCTACCGCTGGCTGAACGGCCCGGCGCGCGAGTTACCGCGGCGGCGCGCCAAGCAGCAGCACCGGGCCCTCCCGGCCGAGGATTTGATGGCGTGCGGCGTCTGCGGCGCGTATGTCGCGGCGCATGCGCCGGCCTGTGCCAGGCCCGATTGCCCGCGGCCGCGCTGACGCCGCCCAGTGCCGGAGATCGACCATGAGCTTTCAATCGCTGATCGCCGATCTGCAGAATTTCTGGGCGCAGCAGGGCTGCGTGATCCTGCAGCCCTATGATTTGGAGGTCGGGGCCGGGACCTTTCACCCCGCGACCGCGCTGCGCGCGCTCGGGCCTCAGCCGTGGCGCGCCGCCTATGTTCAGCCCTCGCGTCGGCCGACCGACGGCCGCTATGGCGAGAACCCCAATCGGCTACAGCAATATTATCAATTGCAGGTGATCCTGAAGCCGGCCCCGTCCGACAGCCAGGAATTGTATTTGGCGAGCCTGACGGCGCTCGGCATCGATGCCCGCCGTCACGACATCCGCTTTGTCGAGGACGATTGGGAGAGCCCCACCCTGGGCGCCTGGGGCCTCGGCTGGGAGGTCTGGCTCGACGGCATGGAGGTCAGCCAGTTCACTTATTTTCAGCAGGTCGGCGGCATCGAATGCGATCCCGTCTCGACCGAGCTGACCTATGGGCTCGAACGGCTGGCGATGTACGTGCAGGGCGTTGGGAGTATCTACGATCTCGACTTCAATGGGGCGGCCGGGCCGGCGCGCATGACCTATGGCGACGTGTTCATGCGCAGCGAGCGCGAATTTTCGGCGTACAATTTCGAGATCGCCGATACGGCGTTGCTGACCCGCCATTTCGCCGACGCCGAAGGGGAATGCCGCCTCGTGCTCGCGCGCGGCCTCGCCCTGCCGGCCTATGACCAGTGCCTGAAGGCGAGCCATCTGTTCAACCTGCTCGACGCGCGCGGCGCCCTCAGCGTGACCGAGCGCGCTGCCTACATCCTGCGTGTGCGCGACCTCGCCAAAGGCTGCTGCGAAGCGTGGCTCGCCGGCGGCAATTCATGAGCCAGCTTTTATCCCCGTCGGCTGCTCGGATACCAGGAGAACCCCGCCCGGGCGAGCTGCTGCTGGAATTGTTGTCGGAAGAGATCCCGGCGCGGATGCAGCGCCGCGCGATCGAGGACCTGACCCGGCTGTTGCGCGACAAGCTGGCGGCGGCCGAGCTCGCCGCGGCCGACATCCGCGGCTATGTGACGCCGCGTCGGCTCGTCGTCATCGCCGATGGAATTCCGCCAACCCAGCCCGACCGCACCGAGGAGCGGCGCGGCCCGCGAGTCGGCGCGCCGCAGGCGGCGATCGATGGCTTCCTGCGCTCGGCGGGGCTCGCCTCGATCGACAAATGCGAGATCCGCGACAGCGGCCGCGGCGAATTCTATTTCGCGATCATTCGGCGGCCGGGCCGGCCTTCCGCTGAAGTGCTGCCGGAGCTGGTCAAAGCGGCCATCGCCGAGCTGCCCTGGTCGAAATCGATGCGCTGGCCCGGCGCCTCGCTGCGCTGGGTGCGGCCATTGACCTCGATCATCTGCCTCTATGACGGGGCGGTCGTGCCGTTGGCGATTGATGGCGTCCCGGTCGGGCGCACGACGCGCGGCCACCGCTTTTTGTCGCCGGCCGAGTTTTGCGCCGACAATGCCGCGGAATACGTCGACAAGCTGCAGCGTGCCTACGTCGTCGTCGACCAAGACCAGCGCCGCGAACTGATCCGCACCGACCTCGAGACGCAGGCAGAGGCGTTGGGGCTAAAGGTCAGACCCGATCCGGGGCTACTCGACGAGGTGACCGGCCTCGCCGAATTCCCGGTTGTGTTGGCCGGCGCGATCGATGCCGATTTCATGACCTTGCCGCCCGAAGTGCTGCAGACGGCGATGCGCACGCATCAAAAGTATTTTTCGTGCGCCGATGCCGCGGGCGCGCCGGCGCCGCATTTCCTGTTCGTCGCCAACAACCTCGCCGAGGACGGCGGTGCGGCGATCATCGCCGGCAACGAGCGGGTGCTGCGCGCCCGCCTCGCCGACGCCCGCTTTTTCTGGGACCAGGACCGCAAGGTTCGCCTCGAAGACCGCGTCGAGGCGCTTAAGGACCGCGTCTACCACGCCAAACTCGGCACCATGCGAGATAGGGCCTATCGTATCGAGCAGCTCTCGATTTTTATCAAATCCTATGTATCAGGCGACTGGCCCGTTGCGCTTGCGAAACAAGCGGCCATGCTCGCGAAAGCGGACCTCTCGACTGGGATGGTCAGCGAGTTCCCCGAACTGCAAGGAATCATGGGTCGATATTACGCGATCCACGACGGTGAAGATCGCTGGGTAGCAGATGCAATTGCTGACCACTACAAGCCGCTAGGCCCCCATGATTCCTGCCCGTCCGCACCCGTAAGCATCGTTGTAGCCTTAGCCGATAAGATAATTTCCCTCATCGGCTTCTTTGCCATGGGCGAGAAGCCTAGCGGTTCGCGTGACCCCTTTGCGTTGCGCCGTGCGGCACTCGGGATCGTCCGTCTTATCACTGAGAATAATTTGCGCTTACCACTTATCCCGGTGCTCGCGAAAGCGCGGGAGATTTGGGATCTAAGATTTCCTGATGTTACTTTGGAAGTGTTGGACTTCATAGCCGAACGATTGAGGGTGCACCTGCGCGAGCGTAACGCGCGACATGATCTAGTGTCGGCAACATCTTTGGTACAGGGCGGAGTCATCGAAGATGACCTGACCCGTTTGCTTAACCGCCTGAGAGCTCTTCAGTTGTTTCTAACCTTGGAAGACGGGCAGAGCCTTCTGACAGCCTACCGCCGAGCGTCAAACATTGTCGGCATCGAAGAGCGGCGAGATAGACGCTCTTTTCGCGGCGAAGTCGATTGGTCTCTTTTGCGGCAGCCCCAGGAGGAGGTGCTTGCGAGGGCCATAGAAAGGGTAACCAATGACATTCGAACTCCCCTCGCGACGGAGGAGTTTGACCATGCCATGATCACACTGGTGAGCCTCCGGCAGCCGGTTGACGCTTTTTTCGACAAAGTCACCGTTAACACCAATGATGCACAACTGCGCGAGAACCGGCTGCGCCTGCTGGCGCGGATTCGCGACACGATGAACCGGGTCGCCGATTTCTCGCAGATCGAAGGGTGAGCGGCGGATGACGAAATGGGTCTACGGGTTTGGCGGCGGTGCCGCCGAGGGCCGTGCGGAGATGCGCAACCTGCTCGGCGGCAAGGGCGCAGGTCTCGCCGAGATGTGCAATCTTGGCCTGCCGGTGCCGCCCGGCTTCACGATCACGACCGAGGTCTGCACGCGTTTTTACGAAAACGGTAATTCCTACCCGCCCGAGCTCGAGGATCAGGTCGCCGGCGGCCTCGTCGCGATCGAGCGCGCGCTCGGCGCCCGCTTTGGCGACGCCGACAATCCGCTGCTCGTATCGGTGCGGTCGGGTGCCCGCGTGTCGATGCCGGGCATGATGGACACGGTGCTCAATCTCGGCCTCAACGACCGCGCGGTCAAAGGGCTGGCGCGACAGAGCGGTAACGAGCGCTTTGCCTATGACAGCTACCGCCGTTTTATCCAGATGTACGGGCAGGTCGTGCTCGGCATCGAGCATCATCATTTCGAGGAGCTGATCGAGAACCACAAAATCGACACCGGACAGACGCTCGACACCGACCTGTCGGCCGAGGACTGGAAGGTCAT
>DATKHX010000010.1:0-2979 GCA_035510075.1 Allostellaceae bacterium | reverse complement strand
CCCAGCCGGCGGTAAAGCCGTTTGTCGCCGAGGAAGTCCGGCCCGGCCCGCAATGCGAGAGCGAGGCCGACATGATCGAGGAGATCCGGGGGCGCGGCGTCTCCAATTTGCACCCGGTCGGCACCTGCCGCATGGGCCGCGAGATTGATGCCCTCGTCGATCCGCGCCTGCATGTATACGGCGTCGAAGGGTACGCGTCGCCGACGCCTCGATGATGCCGCAGGTGCCCGGCGGCAACCCGGAGCAAGTCGGCCACTGATTCCGGAATGAAGTCGGCCACCGATTCCGATTTAATCGCGGCCATTCCGATTTGAAGTCGGCCACCCCCCGAGGGGTGGTGATCGCTCGACCGCTGGGCGGGAGAGCTCTGTGCTCGTCGTGACGATGACCAGCGAGGGAGCCGATGCCAGCCGAGAGAGTGTCGATGCGACGGATACGCGAGATCCTGCGCCTCAAGTACGAAGGCGGCGCCATCGAGCGAGCCATTGCGCGCTCGATCGGGGTGGCGCGCAGCACCGTTGCGCTCACCCTCGAGCGGGTCGCCGCCGCGCAGCTTGGCTGGCCAATGCCGGAAGGGCTGAGCGATGCTCTATGCCGGTCCCGGCAGCCAGCGCGGCTTGCGGCGCAAGGCCGAGCCGGATTGGACCCACGTCCATCACGAGCTGCGCCGTCCCGGCGTCACCCTGATGCTGCTGTGGGAGGAGTACCGGCAGGCGGCGCCTGACGGCTACGGCTACAGCCGCTGGTGCGAACTCTACCGCGCCTGGGAGGGCCGCCTGTCGCCGACGATGCGGCAGGCGCATCCGGCTGGCGAGCGGATGTTCGTCGACTATGCCGGCCAGACCGTCGAGCTGATCGACGGCCGCAGCGGGGAGATCAGGCAAGCCCAGATCTTCGTCGCGGTGATGGGCGCCTCCAGCTACACCTATGCCGAGGCGAGCTGGACGCCGAGACTGCCCGACTGGATCGGCGCGCACGTCCGGGCGCTCACCTTCATGGGCGGGGTGCCGGCGCAGCTGGTCCCCGATAACCCGAAGGTCGGGGTTACCCGCGCCAACTGGTACGAGCCGGGTCTCAACCGCACCTATCTCGATCTGGCGACCCATTACCGCACCGCGATCCTGCCGGCACGGCCGCGGCGCCCGCGCGACAAGGCAAAGGCCGAGGTCGGCGTGCTGGTGGTCGAGCGCTGGATTCTGGCACGGCTGCGCAATCGCCGCTTCTTCTCGCTCGCTGAATTGAACCAGGCGATCGGCGAGCTGATCGCCGATCTTAATGCCCGGCCGATGCGGCGCTTGGGCGTCAGCCGCCGCGACCTATTCCTCGAGCTCGACCGCCCGGCGCTGAAGTCCTTGCCGGCGGAGCCCTATGAATACGCCGAGTGGCGACTGCGCCGGGTTGGGCTCGACTACCATGTCGACATTGACGGCCATTACTACTCGGTGCGCATCGGCTGATCCGCGAGCAGCTCGACGCGCGCATCACCGCCCACACCGTCGAGCTGTTCCGCAAAAGCTTGCCCCTGCGGAGGCAGGGGGTGAGCGCGTCGCGGTGCATCTGCGCGGCGCCGGGCGCGGCCGGCATACGACGCTCGCCGAACATATGCCGAGTTCGCACCGGCGCCACGCCGAGTGGACGATCGAGCGGATCGGCCGCGAAGCGGCGGCAATCGGTCCCAGCACCGCCAAGCTCGCCGAGCTGATCCTGGAGAGCCGGCCGCACCCCGAGCAGGGATACCGCGCCTGCCTCGGCATCTTGCGCTTGGCCCGGCAATACGGCGCCGACCGCCTGGAAGCGGCCTGCGACCGCGGCCTCGACATCGGCGCGCGATCCTACGGATCGCTCCAGTCGATCCTCAAGCACGGGCTTGACAAGCGGCCGGCCCAAACCGCCCGGCAGGGCGAGTTGCTTCCCAGCCATCCCAACATCCGCGGCTCACGCTACTACCATTGAGGAGGCTCTGTGTGCTGACCCATCCGACCCTCGACCAGATGCACCAGCTCGGGCTCGCCGGCATGGCGCGCGCCTTCACCGAGCTGGAGGCCAATCCCCAGAGCGCCGATCTCTCTCACACCAAATGGCTTGGCCTGCTGCTCGACCGAGAAGCCAGTGATCGTTACGAGCGGCGGCTGCGAGCGCGGCTGCGTTATGCCCGGTTGCGCCACCAGGCTGCGGTCGAAGACGTTGATTATCGCACTGCCCGCGGTCTCGACCGCGCGCTGTTCCATGGGTTGACCGCCGGTAAGTGGATCGACCAGGCGCAAAACTTGATCATTGAAGGGCCCGGTGGCGTCAGTAAAAGCTGGCTGGCTTGTGCCCTCGGTCAAAAAGCCTGCCGCGACAACCGCTCGGTCCTCTATCAACGCGTGCCACGGATGTTCAGCGATCTCGCGCTCGCTCGCGGCGATGGCCGCTACCCTCGGCTGATGCGCGCCTTTGGCGGGGTCAAGCTGCTGATCCTCGACGATTGGGGCCTCGAACCGCTCGGACCCGAGCAGCGCCACGACATGCTCGAGATCGTCGAGGACCGCTATGGCCGCGGCGCCACCCTAATCACCAGCCAGATCCCGGTCGACCGCTGGCATGACCTGATCGGTGAACCCACCCTCGCCGACGCCATCCTCGATCGCATCGTCCACAACGCCCATCGCTTGCAGCTCAAGGGCGACAGTTTGCGCAAGCAAAAGGCGCTGAATAGTGCCGCCGCTTGACCCAACCCAGTCCGTTATGGAGAGATCACGTCCGACCAGCGGGCGACCCACCACCCCGGCCGACTTCAATCGGAACGGCCGGCCGACTTCAATCGGAACAGGTGGCCGACATCAATCGAAATGCCCGGCCGACATCGTCGGAATCCGCACCCCCTGCCCTCTCCCGCCTCTACATCGCGCGCGACAACGACGCGGCCGGTCTCCGGGCGGCGGAAAGGCTGCGCGAACGCGGCATCGCCGCCGGCATCGAAATCCGCGAGCTGGTGCC
>DATKHX010000009.1:0-4280 GCA_035510075.1 Allostellaceae bacterium | reverse complement strand
GCGCGGATCCAGAACCGCTCGAGCCGGCGCAAGGTGACGGTCGTCCCTTGCAGATCCTCGGCGCCGACCAGCGCCTGGCCCAGCATTTCCGAATGCCGGCGGTGCATCGCCGTCAGAGCCTCGCGCAACCGGGCGCCCTTTTCGGTCAACCTGACATGAACCGAGCGACGGTCGTGCGGCGAGCGCTGCTGCACCAAGTAGCCGTTCTCGACCATTTTCTTGACGTTGTAGGAGACGTTCGAGCCGAGATAGCAGCCGCGCAAGGTCAATTCGCCGACCGTCATCTCCGCTTCGCCGATGTTGAACAGCATCATCCCCTGAACATTGTTGATGTCGTGGATGCCGAGCCCTTCGAGCTCAAGCTTCACCACCTCCAAAAAATGGCGGTGAAGCCGTTCGATCAGCGAAATCACTTCGAGGTAATTGTTGTTCATCGGGGGCCTCGTCATGGGGCGGTCCCGGACAGAGTAGCGCCGGCGAAGTTAAGCCTTCGTTTCAAATTTTAGTTTCTGATTTGGCGATAAAGCGATAGATCGCCGAGAAGTCGAGCCCGCCCGCGCCCTCGTCGACAAACAGCTGATAGAGTGCCGCCGCGGCGGCGCCCATCGGGGTCGGCGCCGCACTCACCCCCGCCGCCTGCTGCGCCAGCCGCAGATCCTTCAGCATCATCGCCGCGGTGAAGCCGGCGGCATAGCCGCGGTTGGCGGGCGAAGACGGCACCGGCCCCGGCACCGGGCAGTAGCCGGTCAACGCCCAGCATTGGCCGGTGGATTTGCTGACGACATCGAACAATGTCTGCGGTGCGAGGCCGAGCTTTTGCCCCAACGTAAAGGCCTCGCACAGACCGATCATCGAGATCGCGAGCAGCATGTTGTTGCAGATCTTGACCGCCTGGCCGTTGCCGGCGGGGCCGGTGTGGACGATCGTGCGGCCCATCGCTTCGAGGATCGGCCGGGCGCGGGCAAACGCCGCTTCCTCGCCGCCGACCATGAATGTCAAGGTCGCCGCCGCCGCCCCGGCGGTGCCGCCCGAGACCGGCGCGTCGAGCATGGCGAACCCGGCCTCGCGCGCGGCCGCCGCGACCGCGCGCGCGGTGTCGACGTCGATCGTCGAGCAGTCGATCAGCAGCGCACCCTTGCGGGCGCGGCCCAGCACCCCGCCATTGCCGAGATAGACCTCGCGCACCTGCGGCCCCGCCGGCAGCATCGTGATCACGATGTCGCCCGCGGCCACGGCCTCGGCGGCGCTCGCCGCCGCCCGCCCGCCTTTGGCCGCCAGCGCCGCGAGCGTCGCCGGCACGATGTCGTAGCCGGTCACCTGATGCCCGCCCTCGATGAGATTGGCCGCCATCGGCGCGCCCATATTGCCGAGCCCGATAAAGCCGATCGCCGCCATTTGGGTATCCTCCGATCCGCGGGGTGACGCATGTCAGAATACGGAGTCTCGGACGCCGCCGAAAGAGCCCGATCCCCGGCGATCCTCTTCTCAGATATCGCGAAATCGCCTGCAATAATCCGTTGCGTCGCCGGCCGGCCTCGGCCGCTGCGTGGCGCTCTATGTGAAAGCGCCGGCGATTTGGCCTCAGCTCAGCAATTTCTTCAGCCGCGCGGCGATCTGCTCGGGCGGGTCTTCGCCGGTGAAGGAGGCGGTGAAGCGGCCTTTCGGATCCATTACGTAGATGATCGAGGTGTGGTCCATCGAATAGTCGCCGCCGGTCTCGGGGTGCTTGGCGTAATAGACCCGGTATTCCTTCGCCGCCTGGCCGATCGCGGTGGCGGTGCCGGTCAATGCCAGTATCGGCGCGTCGAACGCCGACACGTAATCCTTCAGCGCCTTTGAGGTGTCGCGTTCGGGGTCGATCGTGATGAAGACGGGGCGGACCTCCTTTTTCTCGGCGCCGAGGTCGGACAACGCCAAGGCGATGTTGTTGAGTGCCGTCGGGCAGGCGTCGGGGCAATGGGTGTAGCCGAAATAGACGAGCAGCCACTTGCCCTCGAGATCGGTGTTGGCGACGGTGTTGCCGTTCTGGTCGACGAGCTTGAACGGGCCGCCGATGGCACTGCCGAGCAGTGTGCCCGCCGCACCCTGCGGGCTGCCGTGCAATTCGAGCGCGACGAACGCCCCCGCCCCGAGGATCGCGAACCCGGCGAGCAGTGCCGCCGCGAGAACCAGCCGCGGCCGCAATGGCGGCGACCGTTGGGCAACGCCGCCTGGTGCATCGCGTTCCATTATCGGCCCTCCCTTCAATGCTGCGCCGCTGGCGCCGGCCCGGCGGCACCGACCTTCTCGACCGCGACATCGACCGTGCGCGCTCCGGCCTTCTCAAAGGTCAGGGTCAGCGGAAACGACTGCCCCGCCTGCAACGGCTTCATCAGCCCCGTCAGCATGATGTGCATGCCGCCCGGCGCCAAGGTCACCGGCTGACCGGCGGGAATGTCGACACCGGCGACCGGGCGCATCTTCATGACCATGCCCGACATCGACATCGTGTGCAGCTCGGCCTTTTCCGCGACCGGCGTCGACGCGGCGACGAGCCGGTCGGGGCTCGGCGACCGGATCGTGACATAGGCGGCACCGGTCTGGGATTTGCCCGGCGTTGCCCGCGCCCAGGCATTATCGACGGTGAGCTGCCCGGTCTGTGCCGATGCCGCACCCGCTCCCAACGCGAGCCCGATGACCAGCAGCATAATCCCGAGCGCCCGCATCGCGTCCCTCCACCGCCATGACCCGTTGTGCGTCAGAATAATTCCGCCGCCCCGCGGCCGCTCGGGGCGTTTTATCGCGGCCTGTCCTCGACGGCGGATTTTCCCGGCATTTCGGCGAGCGCCGCGCAGGCATGCGGCAAACTGCTCACGAGCAACGGCCGGGCGTGCGACGGCGGCGGGTGGAGCGCCTCCGGGGTGAACCACCAGGCGAGGTCCTTGCCGCAGCCGTCGCCGGGCGGGGGCGGCGCCTGATCGCGGCATTCGGGTTCTCCGGGCGGGCATGAGAGGCGCATATGGAAATGATAATCATGGCCCCACCAAGGCCGGATTTTGACGAGCCAAGCGCGGTCGGCTCCGGCATCTTGACACAATTGGCGCTTGATCGCCGGGTTGACAAAGATCCGCGCCACGTCGGGCTCGCGCGCCACGGCTTCGTACATCTTTACATAGGACGGGTTCCAGAACGCGGGGTCGACATGCTGGCCGTCGGCCGCGACGACATCGGTCGCGGAGATTTCGTCCCGTTCGGAGGGGGTGAGGCGGCGGTTCGGCATCGGCGTCAGCCAGATGTCGGCGTCAAGCCCGATCTGGTGCGAGCCGTGGCCGGTCAGCATCGGGCCGCCGCGCGGCTGGGCGATATCGCCGATCAGGAACCCGGGCCAGCCCGCCGCGGCCGGCAATTTCGCCGCCAGCCGCTCGATAAACGCGATCAGCGCCGGATGGCCCCAAGCGCGGCCGCGCGACGGCCGCATGACTTGCCAGTTCGGGCCGTCGGCGGGCAGCTCGACCGCCCCCTCGAGACAGCCGCGCTCGTAGGAGCCGATCGCTAGCGCGCGCCCCGGCGCCGGCGTCTTCTCCAGGCCAAAGACGCGCTGCGCCGCGTCTGCCGGCAGCACGGCCAGCAACGCCGCGCGATGCGCCTGCTCCGCGGCGACATTGTCCTGCGCCATCGCGGGACCGCACGCCGCCCACGGCACGATTATCGCAATGCATATTGTGGCCGCGCGATAAAGGTTGGATGTACAACGCGCGACACAGCGCATATCGGACTCCCTTGCCCGGACTTGATCCGGGCATCTACGCCTTGCCTCCCCACTAGAGAAAGCCGTGGACGGCCGGGTCAAGCCGGATCGCGGGGAAACGGGGCTGTCCTACCTCTATTCCCCGGGGTTGAGCCAGGTGTCGCCGGTCCAGCCGTGCTCGTCGTATTCGGCCATGCACTGGTCGACGAGGGCGGTCATCCGGTCCATCGTTCCGTTGCGGCGGGCGCCGGTCAATGCCTGGATGCGGATGTCTTCGTGGTTTCCGGCATAGTTGCGCTCGTAGAGCTCGTGGCGGCCGCCGAATTCGGTGCCGATCGCGTCCCACAGCAATTTCATTAGCTTGATGCGCTCCTTGTAGCCGATGCCGTTCGAGCCGCGGACGTAACGCTCAAGATACGGGTCGATCGCCGGGTTGGCGAAATCCTTGACCGAGGACGGCAGGTAGATCAGCGCCGAGGCGACGATCTTTTCGATGATCTCCTTTATTTTCGAATACGCTTCGGGGGCGAACACACGATAGGACAGCCCGGCC
>DATKHX010000008.1:0-2637 GCA_035510075.1 Allostellaceae bacterium | reverse complement strand
GAGGACTGGACCCGGCTCGGCTGGGTCATGCTGCGCGGGCGGGCCGAGATTCTCGAAGCGGGCGGCGAGCACGACGCGGCCCAGGAGCTGTTGCGTATGCGCTATCCGCAATATCGCGGCATGCAGCTCACCGAGCTGCCGGTCATCGCCATCCGCATCGAGCGGGTGACGAGCTGGGGCGAGCTCGGCGGGCAATCGTGACGGCTGCGGCTCAGCGCTTCCCCCGAGCGCGCGGCCGGTTTGCGGCGCGGCTTCCTGCGGCGGCGCCGGCGCGCGAAAGCCGTCAACGCGGGATAAAGATGAAGTTCTTGACGTATCGCTTGCCCGATGCCGGGTTGTTGCGAGGTACGATCTGATGCTCTTCCGCCGAGAAGCTATTAATGTTTGTCAACACATTGCCGTCGAGAAAAAACCCGTCGTATTGCAAATCGAGAGCTAGACCCAAAACATCGTGTAGGCCGGCGCCGACATGGGCCCATTCGCTTTCGACAAACAGCGGTAATAGCCGCGGAACGGCACGCATTTGAATTTGACGCTCTGCCGAAGCAGATTGACCCGGTCGCGCAGCGAGATCGCCGGAAGGCGCGCGAAATGGATCGGCCCGGCATCTGACAAAATCATCCTTGCCTCGAAGCAAGAAGGTTGCTCGTCAATTTGTGGCGAACCCCTCGAAGAGGTGCGGGATGCGGCGGATGTCGGTCAGCAATTCGCGTTGCAACCCGGCGGGCGCGTCGGCGGGAAAGCTCAGATCGATCGCGTCCGCGAGACCGCCGAAACGCGCCTCGATCGCGCCCGCGATTTCGCGATAGGTGCCGCAGGCGGCGAAGAGCCGCACGACGTCGTCGGATACTCGGGCGGGCATTTCGCCCCACCGGCCCTCGACCGACAGGCGATGCAGCTCGAGCCCGAGATCGTCGAGCCCGTGCAAGGACAGGATCGGCAGGTAGGTGCGGGTCGAGCCGTAGAGGGCGACGCGCCGGCGAACCGCTTCGACCGCCGCGGCCATGGCCGGCTCGTCGGCGCCGGTGGTGACAAAACCGCCGCCGTGGACGTCGAAATTCGCACGGCTGCGGCCGCCGCGGCGCATCCCTTCGCGCAGCTGCGGCAGGCACACCTCTTGGAGATAGCGGCGCGAGCACAGCGGATGCAGCCGCACACCATCGCAGACCTCGCCCGCGACCCGCAGCATCGCCTCGCCGACCGCGGCGATCGCGACCGGGACCGGCGGCAACCCGGTCGGCTCGGGCGAGAAATCGGGGGTCATCAATGTCAGCTGGTAATGCGCGCCGCGGTAATCGAGGCGCTCGCCGGTTTCCCAGCAGCGCCAGACCGCCCGCAACGCGCCGATGTAGTCGCACAGCCGGGGTGCGGGCGCGCTCCAGGCAATGCCGAAGCGGCGCTCGTTGTGCCCCTTCACCTGACTGCCGAGGCCGAGGACAAAGCGGCCGTTCGAGTTCGCGTGGAGGTCCCAAGCCTGGCTGGCGAGGATCGCCGGGCTGCGCGGAAAGGCGACGGCGACCGAGGTCGTCAGCTCGACCCGGCGCGTGGCGAGGGCGGCAAAGCCGAGCGGTGCGAACGGGTCGTGACCGAGCTCGACCGCCATCACGGCGTCGAACCCGGCCGCTTCGGCAGCCGCGGCAAATGGGCCGGCCTCGCGCCAATGGCGCATCGGCAAGGGGGTGAAGACCCGCATCAGCGCGATTTTCGCCCGGCGGACGCGACCTGCGCCATCACCAGGACCATAAAGAGCGAGAACGACAAAGTGCCGAGCCACCATTCCTGCCAGATGCCGTAAGTGGCGGCAGACGCGACAAAGGCGGTGGCGAGACTGCCGGCGGCGGCGGCGGCGTAGAGGCGCGGCCAGCCAGCGCGGCCGAGGACGAGCCAGAGCCAGCCGCTGAGCAGGCCGGACAGCACAGCACCCGGCACGCCGAGCTCGAGCCAAACCTGGAGCGTCGCGTTGTGCGGATGCAGCGGCAGCCAGGTCTCGCCTGGCCGGATCGGGTCGCCGCCGCCGGGGATTGCGCGTGAGGAGTCGAGCCCCCAGCCGCGCAGCGCATGCTCAGCGATGCGGTCTCCGACAAAGGACCAGATCATCAGCCGATGCCCGGCCGACAGCTTGACGGCGTCGGCGCCATGGACGACAGCCGACAGCCGGTCGAGCCGGGCGAAGGTCAAGGGTGCGGTGACGATCGCGACAACCGACAGGGCTGCCGCGAGCCGAGCGATGCGAGCCGGTCGGTAATAAAAGAGGACCGCGCACGCAAGCCCGGGGGCGAGCGCCGTCTTTGCCGCCGTCCCGGCGAGGGCGACGATCGTTGCGGCGCCGGCGATAGCGAACAACAGGCCCGGCAGGAGGCGCTGGCGTGCGATCAGGACGGCTGCCGTCGGCAACAACAGGATCGCAAAAGCGACCGATGCCTGGTTCAGCCAGGCCGGCTGGTACACACGGTCGGAAAACGGCCTGCTGAGCGCCCCGTAGGTGGCGAGGTCGGCGGTCGCCATGACGAGTGCCACGACAAAGCCCGCGAGCAGAAACGAGGCCAGCCGGCGGGGCGCGGAAACAAAATCGGCGGCCGCCGCCATTGCCAGCGCGGCGGCGAAAAGGCCGGCGAGCCTTGCCGCCTCCACGAGCGA
>DATKHX010000007.1:0-17921 GCA_035510075.1 Allostellaceae bacterium | reverse complement strand
GGGGTCGTGCGCCGCGATCCGGCGCACCCGCCGGCTGACCGTGAAGGTCACCTCGACGATTTCGTCGAGGGTCGGCGTATACCCCGCCGCACACCAGGCGCAGGCGTACTCGTCCTTGTCGACGCTCTTCAATGTCGCGCTGGAATCGAGCACGCCGCCGCAACCCGGGCATAAGACGTTCCACGACAATTCGAAGATCCCGAGCCGTGCGGCGTGCAGAAAGGCGGCGATCGCGCGCTCGTCGTCGAGCCCGGTCTTCGCCGCGAAATCCAGCACGTTGATCCGGCACAGGGCGCGGTCGGGGGCATCGCGGACCAAGGCGTGGATGGCCTCGGCGGCGCCGGGGTCGGCGGACTGCCGCAGCGCCGCGAACAGATTTTCGGTTTCGTTCATCGCACGGTCCTATCCCGCAATGCCGGACGCCATGTCCCCGGAAGGGCGGCCTTGGCGATCCCGCCTTTCACCCGACATATTTGGTAACGAACGGCGCTGGCGCCAGCATTGCCTCCCGCCACCTGCTGCCATCATAGTGTCAGCATCATTGGGGCGATGACGGCTCATGAGACGCGCGGACCGGCTTTTCCAGATCATTCAGATCCTGCGGCGCACGTCGAACCCGGTGACAGCCGAGGCACTCGCCGCCGAACTCGAGACCTCCAAGCGGACCGTCTATCGCGACATGGCCGACCTCATCGGCCAGAAAATGCCGATCCGGGGCGAGGCCGGGGTCGGCTACGTGCTGCACGCGGGGCTCGACCTGCCGCCTCTGATGCTGACGCGAGACGAGATCGAGGCCGCCGTGCTAGGCGCCCAATGGGTGGCACGTCACAGCGACCCGGCGCTGGCGCGGGCGGCGCTCGATCTGATCGCCAAGATCGGCGCCGTCGTGCCGGAACCGCTTCGGCCCTACGTGCTCGAACCCGTGACCGAGACGCCGCCGGCACGAAACCTGGCCGCCGACGGCCTCGATATGGCGCGGGTGCGCGCGCAGATACATTCGGGCCGGAAGATCGCGCTGCGTTATCGCGACGAACAGGGCCGCGAGAGCCAACGCGTCGTCTGGCCGGTGACGGTCGGCTACCTGGAGACCGTCCGCCACTTGATCGCCTGGTGCGAGTTGCGCCAAGACTTCCGGAGCTTCCGTACCGACCGGGTGACGGCGGCCGGGTTTCTCGACGAGCGCTATCCCGAGCGGCCGGGCGCTCTCAGGGCGAAATGGCAGCGGACCCTGAGCGCGCCAAAATGAGGCTCGGCCAGCGACTCCTCTCACCGCGAGAACGACGGAATTGGGCTATTCGGCTGCCTCTTTCGCCCGTTCGACCGGCAGCGGCTCGGTCCCGGTCCAGGGATGCTCGGCAACGTCGAACAAAATTCCCTCGGGGCCGTAGAACTTGACCTCGAAGCCGCCGATCCGCTCGGCCTCAGCCTGGTCCATGTAATGCTTGCCGCCGAGGCTCTCGAGCTTCTTGCCGGCTTTTTCGACATCCTCGACTAGCACCCCGAAATGATGCAGGCCGGTATAGTCCATGCCCCTACCGAGCTGGTCGGTCTTGAAGCGCAGGATCGCCAGATCGATCGTGCCGTCGCTCAGGTGGTGGCCATAGGCGAGCGGCCCGTCATTCGAGCGCACGATCTTGAAGTCGAACGCCTTTACATAAAAGTCCGCCATCGCGTCGGGGTCCTTGGCGGCGATAGCGATGTGGCGCAGCTTGGCCATTAAAGTCTCCTCGGTCGGTTGTCGTTACTCGGCGGCGTCTTTCATCGGCGCAGGAAGCGGCTCGGCGCCGGCCCAGCCGTGCTCGGCGATATCGAACAGGATGCGCTCAGGGCCATAGAATTTTTTCTCGAAATAGCCGGCCTGGTGGCCGCCCTGGCCCTGGTCGATGTAATGCTGTGCGCCGAGGCTTTCGAGCTTCTTCGAGAATTCCTCGACATCCTCGACCAGCACGCCGAAATGATGAATGCCGCGGTAATCCATGCCCTTGCCGAGCTGGTCTGTCTTGAATTTGAGGATCGCCATGTTGAGCGTGCCGTCGCTCAAAAAGACCCCGTCGGCGAGCACGCCGTTGGGCCGGCCGACCTCTACAAAATCAAAAGCTTTTTTATAGAACTCGGCCATCGCGTCCGGGTCTTCGGCGGCGATGGCGATGTGGCGCAGCTTGGGCATGGCGACCTCCTGGCGTTGCAATTGCCGCCAGCCTAGCACGACCGGCGCGTCATTTCGAAGCGCCCTTTAGCGCGTCGCGGCCGATTAGGGCCAAAACCCGCGCCATGTTCTTGCCGACGCGGTCCAGCGCCTCGTCCCACGAAAACAGCGCGAAGCGGTCGAACTCGGGCAATTCCGTCCCGTTCGGCAGGGTGAAGGTCGAGCTGCAAACCAGGCTCTTCGGATCGGGCATGGAGGGCGGCGTCCAGGCGAAGAGCGCCAGATCCTTGCCGCGCAGATAGCCGTGGACGCCGAGTGCAGCCAGCTCGCCAGGTGCGGCCGCAAGCCCGGTCTCCTCGCGCAATTCGCGGGCCGCAGCCGCAGCGAAATCTTCGCCGGGGTCGGCTTCGCCTTTCGGGATGTCCCAGCGCGGCGAACGCGTCGCGTGCCCCAACAGGACCCGCTTGCCGTCGCCGACGACGACCCCGCAGCTCGTCGTCTTGGTCCTCACGGGTGGCTCCAGCCGCCCGACGCCCCGCCGTAAAGGCCGCCGTTTTTGCCGTTATCCGAGCTGTTGTCGGAATTGGCGGCGGCGCAGCCGGCAGCCAGCAGCAGCAGACCAGCGACCGCGATCTTGCCAGCCGTGATCAGACAGTGGCGCAAGGAATTCTTCAAGCCGAACCCTTATCTCAAACGAGCACGTCAGGCGGCGGCGAACCAATTTGCCGGCCCGTTGCCGGGACCGCGGCCGGCGGCATCAAGAGTTGATAGACGGAGACGATATTGTCGAAGCGAGCATTAGCTAACATTTTCGCCTTTATTGCCGTCCTTGCCGCCGGGTGCCCGGCGCTGGCGGCATCGGTCGACCGCTGGCAGTGGCTGGCGAACACGTACTGGTACGTGCCCCACGACTATCTCTTGGCGCTTGCATCGAGCCCGGCGCTCAAATCCCCGATCCCGGTATCCGACCAGACCGTTTATCACATCGCCCGGTACGAAGGCGGGTATTTCTGGGGCACGACGGCGGTCTCGTATGCGCCGCCGAGAGGATCGAGCGCAGCCGAGGTCTCGTGTCTGCAGCTCGTCGGATCGGTAACGCCCGAAGGCCAAGTGCACCTGACCTTTACCCTGCTGCCCTCCGAAACAACCGCCGGCAGCTCGGATAGCGCGCCGACGGTCGGGCTCGGCACGATGGTCCGGCAGCGGGCCGGCTGGACCATGGAAAATCAAATGTCCACCGCGGCCGTCAAAGACCTGCTGCTGACCCATTGGGCGTATATGTATCAATGCCGGCCGAGCGAGCCCTGCTTTGCCCATCTTCCCGGCGTCGCGGTATCCATACCGGAATTTCTCGGACCCTGCGTTAACGCCGATACGGGCGGCTGACCGCGAGCTGTCGCATTGGTCTTCCGTGCCGCCCCCGGATTGCCTTGCTTCCTGGGGTCGGGGTCGGCATTGATCGTCGCGGTGCGCCGACCACGAGGTGTAGGGAGATCGGATGTGGCAGTCGAGATGCGTTCTTATCGGCCGCTGATCATCGGGCGGCGCGGTGCGGTGGCGGCGAACCATCCGCTGGCCGCACAAGCGGGGCTGCTGGCACTGCGCGCCGGCGGCAATGCCGTCGATGCCGCGGTTGCGACCGGGCTCGTGCTCTCGGTCGTCGAGCCGATGATGTCGGGTCTCGGCGGCGACGCGTTTTATCACGTCTTCGAGGAGGCGAGCGGCCGCTCGGTCGTGTTCAACGGCACCGGTCCGGCGCCCGCCGCCGCGACGCCGGAGCGTTACGCGGGCGGCATTCCACGAACCGGCCCGCTGTCGGTTTCGGTGCCCGGCATGCTCTCGGGCCTCGACCAGATGCATCGCCGGTTTGGCCGGCTGCCGTGGCGCGACTTGTTCGCGGAGGCGATCACTCGAGCCCGCGACGGGTTTGGCGCCACCCGTGCCTATTGCCATTTCGCCGCGGAATATCGACCGACCCTGCTGGTCGAACCGCGCACCACCGCGCTGTTTCTCCCCGATGGGAGGCCGCCGGGTCTCGGCGCCGCGATCGTGCAGCCCGATCTCGCCCGCACGCTCGAAGAAATTGCCGAGGAGGGTGCGGAAACCTTCTACCGCGGTCGCTTGGCCCGACGCCTTGCCGCGGGTCTCGAAGCGGCCGGTGCGCTGGTCGGGGCGGCCGATCTCGCCGCCTTCAGCGCCGAGGAACAGCAGCCGATCGCGGTCGACTACCGCGGCTACACCGTGCTCGAAGCGCCACCCAATTCGACCGGCTTCGTCTTGCTCGAGGAACTGAAGATTGTCGAGCATCTCGATCTCGCCGGGATGGGGTTATTGTCGGCCGATTGGGTCCATGCTCTCGTCGAAGCGAAAAAGCTCGCCTTTGCCGATCGCGAGCGGTGGGGCGCCGATCCGCGCGCGATCGAGGCGCCATTGGCGCAGCTGCTGTCGGCCGACTACACGGCCGACCTCGCCGCGCGGATCGACACCCGCCGCGCCGCGCCAACCGCCGCCATGCACGCTGCCGCCGGGGACACGACCTATTTCTGCACCGCCGACGGGGAGGGCAACGCGGTATCGGGCATCCAGAGCATCAACAGCGGTTTTGGCGCTGGGGTCATCGCCGGCGACACCGGCGTGCTGTTGAACAACCGCATGGCCTATTGGCACCTCGAACCCGGCCACCCGAACCGTCTCGCGCCCGGCCGCCGGGTGCGCCACACGATGAACCCGCCGATCGTGCTGAAGGATGGTGCGTTGTGGTGCGTCTTTGGCACGCCGGGCGCGGACAATCAGGTGCAGGTCAACCTGCAGGTGTTGACGGCGATGATCGATTTCGGGCTCGACCCGCAGCAGGCGGCCGAAATGCCGCGCTGGACCTCGCACGCGTCGGGGCAATACGCCAACTGGCCGCATGCGGGTGCGAACGAGCTGTTGGTCGAGTGCCGCGTTCCCGAGGTTGTGCGGCGAGAGCTCGCGCGCCGCGGCCACTCGGTCAACACGGTGGGCGACCTCGATGGGCCGTGCAGCGTCGAAATCATCCGCCGCGATGCCGCCACCGGTATGCTGCTCGCCGGCTCCGACCCGCGCCGCGACGGCTGGGCAGCAGCATGGTGACAGGGGCATCTCTCGTTCGGGGCCGGCGTTGTCGGATCAAGCCCGGCCGCAAACGAAGAGGAATGGCGCATCGGCCTGGCCGTTTCACCCCTCGATTGGCGACAATTCGAGCGCAGGGTCGTCGAGGTATTACGCGTCGTCGAGGCAAGGCTAAAACCAGGAGGAACAAGTAGATGCAGCTGCACTTGCAGACTTGGCCGGAGGTCGAGGCCTATCTTCAGAAGAGCCGCGGCATTATCCTGCCGATCGGCTCGACCGAGCAGCACGGACCCATCGGGCTGATCGGCACCGACGCGATTTGCGCCGAGATCGTCGCTCGCGGCGTCGGCGAGACCGTGGGAGCGCTGGTCGGGCCGACCATCGGGGTCGGCATGGCGCAGCATCATATGGCTTTCGCGGGCTCGGTCACTCTTCGGCCGAGCACCCTGATCGCGGTGTTGCGCGATATTGTCGAATCCTTGGCGGTGCACGGCTTCGAGCGGTTTTATTTTGTCAACGCGCATGGCGGCAACATCGCGACGGTGGGCGCCGCCTTCTCCGAGATCTATGCGGCGCGCAGCATGGCGCCGGGAGGCAACGCCGCGCCGATCAAATGCCGGCTGCGGAACTGGTGGCAGGGCGAGGGTGTGGGGCAGCTCGCCAAGGAGCTGTATGGGAACTCCGAAGGCGGCCACGCGACGCCGAGCGAGGTTGCGATGACCCAGTTCGCCTATCCCGAAGCGATCAAACGGGCGCCGCTCGATCCGCCTGTCGCTCCCTGGGGCGATTTCACCGACGCCGCCGACTATCGCCGCCATTTTCCCGACGGCCGGATCGGCTCGAACCCGGCGCTGGCCACGCCCGAAGCCGGCAAGCGCCTTTACGAGGCCGCCGTCGCCGGCCTCGCCAAGGATTACGAAAGATGGATGGCCGCCTGAAAAGGAGAATGGCGATCCCCGCCTGCGACATTGTGCACCGCGGGGTGGGGCAGCAGGATTGGGCGCGCAAACCGGCTCCGTGGTAACTTGCCCGCATGCGCTTTCGAATTGGGATTCCACCGCGGCAGGCTCTGTTGCTCGTCTGCGCCGCGTTGCTCGCCGGCCTCGTCTATGCCGAAGGCTGGATTTGGCCGCTGAAAGCCGCCGCCGTCATGATCCCGGTGTCTTTCCTGGTCAGCTGACTTGCCGCCCCATTCCTATCGGCGCAGCAGCAACGGGTAGAGGCTGAGCAGCAGCTCGGCGACGATCAGCGCGACGATGTACCATTCGACCCGCATGCTGCTGCGGGTCTGCACGAGGCCGAGCAAGGTTTCGACCGTGTTCGAGACGATGTCGAGCTTGCGATCGAGCGCGCGGTCGCGGTCACGCAATTCGTATTCGTCGGCGAGCCTCATGTAGAACCGGTCGAGCTCGGGGTGCTCCCACAGCAGCTCGGGAGTTTCCGAAGTGCCGGCGCGCCCGACCATTTTCTGCTGCATCAACAGCACGTCGCCGATATGGCGTAGCAGCACCTTGCCGGCCGCACCCGCGCGCCCTTTTTCCCGCAAGGTCGCGGCCAACGGCTCGATGCGGTCGAAGAGGTCGTTGATCCGCATCTCGTAACGCGACAGCACCAGGCTCTTTGCGAGGATGTCGGCGACGAGCTGCAGCCGCTCGGTCGAGCGGTCGCGCAGGACGATGTTGCCGGACGCATCGACATGCTGGTCGCCGTCGGAGCGGATCAAAAGCCGGGCCTCGTCCTGTTCCGGCACCGGAAACGCGCCGCCGACCGAAGTCATCAGGCTCTTGACGAAATCGTCCATCGCCGCGCCGGGCGGGCCGAACAGCACGATCGCACCATAGCGGAACAACACCGCGAGCCCGCCGCCAGGGATGTCGAGGGCCAGCGGTGCTGTGCCGAGCGAGCCGTCGCGTTCGAGCGCCCGCGTGTCGATCCGCTCGCCCAGCAATAGCGCGCGCACCGGCAGCACCTCGGCGGCGGCCAAGGGCGCCTGCGGCCCCACCGTTGCGGATGCCGGCTGGCGAGCCGTGTCTTCTGTCGCCTTCATGTCGGCCCTCATCGGACACTGCATAAGCCGAACCCCCCTCGTCGACCGATGCGGTCCCGGTCGAGCCCGCCGAACCGGCTCGAGCGGCCGCCGTGAGCCGCCAGCTTAAATTTCGTCCTCCGAGTCCGGCTCTTCCTCGAGCCAAGCTTGCAACAAGGTGTAGGCGACGGCTAGCACGACCGGGCCGAGAAAAATCCCGACCAGGCCAAATGCGATCAGCCCCCCGATAACCCCGGCGAGCAGCAGCACCAGCGGCAAATGCGCGCCCTTTCGCATCAATAGCGGGCGGACGACGTTGTCGAGGCTGAGAATGATGACCGTCCAGACCACGAGGAACGTTCCCCAGCCGGGATGGCCGCTCCAATAAAGCCAAACGATTGCGGGGATCAGCACCAAGCCGGCGCCGAGCTGAGCGATGCACAGCATAAAGGTGACGGCGGTCAGCACCGTCGCCAGCGGCACGCCGGCCATGGCTAGGCCGAAGCCGGTCATCACCGATTGCACCAGCGCCGTGACGACGACGCCGAGCGCCACGCTGCGGATAGCCTGACCGGCGAGCCGCACCGATTCCCGACCGCGCGCTCCGGCCAACCGATGGCCAAACCGCTCGGCGATCGCTTCGGCGCGGTCGCCGCCGGCGTAGAGTGCCGCGGCGATGACCAGCGTCAAGAGCAGCTGCACGATGGCGATGCCAAAGCTGCCGAGCGCGCCGACAAACCAGCCGGCCGCACTCCCGGCATAGGGCGCAGCCTTGGCGGCGAATTCGTCGATGCCGCTCGCCCGGATGCGCTGCCACAACGAGACGATCTCGGTGCCGAACAGCGGAATGTCGTCGAGCCAAGCCGGCGGCGGCGGCAGCCTGAACGCGACGATCGTGCTGCCCCAGCCGACCAAGGTGTCGAAGTTTTGAATGATCGTCGCGACCGCGAGCCAAAACGGTGCGACGAAAACCACCAGCAACGCCAGGGTCATCACCGCGACGGCGAGCGAGCGCCTGCCCCACAGCTGGCGCTGTACCCGCAGCATTATCGGCCAGGTCGCGACGACCAAGGTCGTCGCCCAGATCGTCGCTGGTAAAAACGGCCAGAGAATCCAGAACGAGGTCGCGATCAGCCCGGCGACGAACAAGATCGCGAGCATCGTGCGGACGAGGTCACGGTGAGCGGCGGGCGGCGGTGGTAGATCGGATATGCCGCCGCCCGGTCGCAGCAGCGGCGGCGGCCCTTGGGTGCGGGTCAGATCCTGCGAGAACGGGACCTTGCCGCGCATCAACGGCCGCGAGGGATCATGATTTCGGGCTACCCGGTCGGCTGCACCATCGCGTTGCGCCGTCCCGCCATCTGCCGGTCGCCGATCAACGCCACGACCACGGTCAATAGCATAAAGACGACGCTGACGCCGAAAATCCAATGTGCCGCGCCGCGGTCCAGGATCCACCCGAACAGCATCGGGCCGATCGTGCCGCCGATGCTGAAGCCGATAGTGACGACGCCAAAGGCGCGGCCTATGGCGCCGGCGGGCGCGGCGGCGCGGACCAGCATGTCGCGCGAGGGTTGGATGATGCCGGACAAGAACCCGGCGAGGCCCATCACCAGCACCAGCAACGCCGGCCCGAGGCCGAACACGGCGATCATCAGGATGAGGCCGGCGTTTACTGAAAAGCCGAGTGCCGCGACCTCGCCATGGCGGCGCGTCATATCGGCGACGAAACCGCCGCTAAGGACGCCAAACGCGGTCGCCGTCAGATACGCGGTCAGCGCGAAGTTGGCCGCCGCGAAGGGAAAATGGTAGCCTTTCATCAGCGCCGGGACCGAAAAATTGGTGAGGCCGCTCGTCGACAGGCTGAGCGCGATAAAGAACACCATCATGCCTAGGATGGCCGGGGTGAAGACCGTGCCGGCCCGTCCGGAGGTCGCGGCGCCCCGGTGCCCGGAGGTCCGAGCATCCGCCAACGTGTTGCCTTCGATCGAATGCGCGCCGATCAGCGGCACTGCCACCAGCGGCCCGACCAGACCCGCGATGATCAAGGCGCCGCTCACCCCGACGCGCGGCACCAGCGCCAGCATCGTCAACGGCGCCAACGCGTTGCCGAGCATGCCGGCAAAAGTGTGGACGGAGAAGGCGCGGCCGATGCGCGACGGCATCACCCGTGCCGACAGGATCGCGTAATCGGCCGGGTGGTACACGGCGTTGGCGACGCCGGACACCCCGGCCGCTACCAACAGCCAGGAATAGCGGTCGACGACGCCGATCGAGGCGAGGGAAACGCCGCCGAGGCATAGCGCGCCGATCAGCAGCTTGCGCGAGCCGAAACGATCCGCCATATAGCCCATCGGCAATTGCGCGGCGACGGAGACGATCGCGTAGACGGTCAATGCCAAGCCCAGCTGGATAAAGCTGACGCCCCAGCGCACCGTCAGCAGCGGGAACAGCGGCGGCACCACGAGCATGTGGAAATGGCCGACAAAGTGCGCCGAAGACACCAACCCAACGGCGCGAAATTCTCCACTCCTTCCGATCCGCCCGATTGCCGCCGTTTCTGTCGTCATGCGCTCGCCCTTTGCCGTCGCGATCAGCCGACAGGATTTATAGATTGGATCGCGGCACGGCAATCCGCTGCCGCGAATTTCGGCACATGCCTGACCTGAAGGCAGCCATGTGCAATTCGGAGATCGGCTTTTGCTCATCACTGACCGCCCATGATGAGTGCCGCGCCGCCGCGGTTAAGGAGTGGCGGTTTCGCTTTTGATGCGGTCGTATTCGGCCCGCACTGCCTCGGGGCCATAGACGCGTTCGAGCCGGCGAATGATGAAATGGCCGCGCGCCAAGCTTTGGAAATGCTCGATAAAGGCGAGGTTGACCGCGGCCCCACCGAGCGCTCCCACCACCGCCACCGCCTGGGCCGCGAGCTTTTCCGAGACGACGGCGCCAAACCGCGCGACGATCGGCGCCAGAACGCGCAAATTCAGGGCCGCGCCGCCATGCGTCGCCCCCTTGCTGACGACGGTATCCGCAGCCTGCGCCAGGCTGCGGGCGAGCACGGCACGCACCGCGAAGTAGCCCGCTTCGCCGGCCTCCTCGGCGGTCGGTCCGGCACGTCCCAAGGCAAAGACCTCGAGGCAGGCGAGGGCGCTGCGCGGGTCGGCGAGGTCTTCACCCTCTTCGCGAGCGATCGCGGCAATCGCGCGCAGCATGATCGCGGTCGAAACCGGCAATTCGATCGCCAGCGCCGCGAGCCCAAAGGCGCCGCCGACCGCTCCGGAGGCCGAGGCCAGCGCCGAATGCACGACCCGGCCGCCGGCGAACCGTTGGCCGCGCAGGCTGAACAGCGCTATGCCGAGCGCCCGCGTCAGCGCCCCCTCCGCCGCCCTCGCGACGACGCCCGCCGCCGGCCCCGGCAACGCGCGGGCGACATAGGCCACCGGCCGGCCGGCAAGTGCGGCCATCCCGCCGGCAAACCCCGGCGCTTCCAGCCGCCGCACCGCCGCCGCCAGCGCCTCCCGATCAGCCACCGCAAAATCCATGCGCCTGTAGCTGAGCCCGACGTTCGGTTGTTGCAACCCTGCCGGCCCGGCGACCGAGACGGCGATTGTCGGCAAGGGATGCAGGGGCGTAAGCGCCTCTCGCTTGGCGCCCCTTCGGGGAAAGCCCGGCTAGTCGCGCAGCTCGGGGACGATCCAAAACGGCTTTTGGCCGCGAGCCACTCGCTCGAAATTGTCGAAGGCGTTGCGCCAGCGCTTCCAATGGTTGTCCCAGGTCGGGCCGGCGCCATGCGGGCTGAAGATCGCGTTCTTCAGCGTAAACAGCTCATGGTCGGGCTTTGGCGGCTCCTCGACCATGACGTCGAGCCCGGCGCCGAGAATCTGCTCATTGTTCAGTGCGTTGTAGAGCGCCTTCTCGTCGACCACCGGGCCGCGGCAGGTGTTGATCAGGATCGCCGTCGGCTTCATCATCGCCAACTCGCGCTCGCCGATCAGATTGTGCGTCGATTTGTCGAGCGGCACGTGGAGGGTGACGATGTCGGACATCTTGAGCAGCTCGGTGAACAGCGCGAACCGCACGCCGAGCGCGTCTTCCTGGTCGGTGGTCAATCGGTTGATGTCGTAATACTTGATGTGCATGTCGAATGCCTTGGCGCGGCGCGCGACCTTTTTACCGATATTGCCGAGGCCGATGATGCCCAAGGTCTTGTCTTCGAGCTCGTAGAGCTTGGCCGAGTTGAAATCGTTGCCGCGCCACCGCCCGGAGACGACACCCTCGTGCTGCCAGATCAATTTGCGGCAGACGGCCAGCATCAGCATCATCGCGTGCTCGGCGACCGCGGTCGAATTGGCGCCGCCATTGTTGCAAATCGGCACGCCCGCCGCCCGCGCCGCGTCGAGATCATAGGTGTTGTAGCCGGCGCTCAAGGTCTGGATGATGCGCAGCTTTGGCGCCCGCTGGTAGAAATCGGGGCCGTGCGGGAATTGCCCGCCGCCGATGTAGTATTCGGTGTCTTTCAACAGGTCGAAGAACTCTGGCCGGCCATGCGGGGCGCCGACGAGCTCCCACCCCGGCGAGAGCAGGTCATGGGCGATCTGCAAGGTCTCCTCGGAGTGGGTGGCGGGGGTCAGTATGCGAGGCATGCTGCGTTTCCTCTTGTGCGGGATTGCTGCGTCCGGTTGGTGAAGGGCCGCCGGCGAGCATCAGCCGCCGGCAGCGAGAGACAGGCCATCGTAGCGACAGCGGGCGATTACCCCCAAGCGCAAAACCGCCGGCCTGACGGATTGCCGGCGCTGGCGGTGTCGGCTACGGTAAGCTCGCCCGCCCAACGTGGCCGAGAGCTCGGTCGCCGTCTTCGAAACACCGCCGTCGCACCCACCGAGGTGGAGAACTATGCCCGAGTCGCCGCTCCAGGAGCGCTTTCAGAACCTGCACGAATTCGTCACCCAGGCGCGGGTCAACCTCGATCGCAACAATTGGGACTATTTGATCGGCGGCTCCGAGACCGAGTCGACCCTGGCGCGCAATCGCTTGGCGCTCGATTCGATCGGCTTCCGGCCGCGAGTCTTGCGCGACGTGTCGAATGTCGACTGCAGCCGCACGCTTTTCGGCAAGAAGCTGCGCATCCCGGTATTGTGCGCGCCGGTCGGGTCGCTCGAAGTGTTCGAGGCGGGGGGGGGCGCCACCGTCGCCGAGGCGACGCGCAGTTTCGGCAACGGTATGATCCTCTCCTCGGTGTCGCATCCCGGCCTCGACGAAACCGCAAAAGCCTCCGGCGACGGCTTCAAAATCTTCCAGCTTTATGTCCGGGGCGACGCCGCCTGGGTCGACGACCATGTCCGCCGCGCCATCGACAACGGCTACGATGCGTTTTGCCTGACGGTCGACACTGACAGCTACAGCCGGCGCGAGCGCGACATCGCCAAGCGCCACCAGCGCGGCCGCGTGCGCGTCAGTGATGCCCGCATCCACCAGGCCCAGTTCAACTGGCGCGACATCGAGCGGATCAAAAAGAGCTTCGACATCCCGCTGATCCTGAAGGGCATCGCCACTGCCGAGGACGCCAAGATCGCCGTCGAGCACGGCGTCGATTGCGTCTACGTGTCGAACCATGGCGGCCGCCAGCTCGACCAGGGCGTCGGCTCGATCGACGTGCTGCCGGAAGTCGTCGAGGCGGTCGGCGGGCGAGCGCGCATCATGGTTGACGGCGGCATCTATCGCGGCACCGACGTGGTGAAGGCGCTGACGTTAGGCGCCGATGCGGTCGCGTGCGGCCGGCTTTACGTCTACGGGCTCGCCGCCGCCGGCGCCGAGGGGGTAGTGCGTCTCTTCGAAATCCTCGAAGACGAGATCCGCATTTGCCTATCGCTGCTCGGCGTCACCGGCTATCACGAGCTCGACCAATCCTACATTCGCCCGGCGCGCCAGGTTGTGCCGCCGCACGTGCACAGCGCCTTCCCGCACCTCAACCTGCCACGCGAGACCTATTAGTCCTCCCGCAACGGGAGCGCCGCCCTAAGCCGGGCCGCGCCGGCCCGCTATGCCGCGCGATGGCGGGAGGGGCGCGCCGGCGCCGCCGCCATCGACTCCGCGACTTTTGCGGGGTTGGTGAAGGCGAGGTACTCGGCCGCGTATTCGGGCGGCAGGATTTCGACCATCGATTCGTTCTCGACCCAAACCTCGATCACGTGGAACGGGCCGCGGTTGCAGCGGTGGCATTGCCAGCCTTCGCGCTGCGCGATCGCTTCGACCGCGGCGGCCGCGGCGGTGACGCTGAGCGCGAAATGGGTCGGGCCGAACCCGCGCTCGGCGGCCGGCTTTTTGACAAAACCGCCGCCGTCGCTGCCGCCCGGGTGCAGTTCCGTCCCCGCCGGATAGACCTCGACACCCGAGCCGTGCTCGTCGAGCTGCAGCGCGAAGAAGCTGCCCGGATTGGGCGGAAACGGCACTGCGACGCCGCCCATGAACTCGGCTAGAACCCCGGCCACGTGCTTTGGATCGCGTGCGGCTATCGACAGATGATGGATCATGGTTTCCTCCTGACTCCCCGACGGCGAACAGCACCGCGCGCATAAACGCGCGACGCCGAGCCAACCCCGAATATGGGGAGTCCGGTGCGATTCACAGCCGCAACCGCGGCGCTGCGAAACCGGGTTTCGGGGGTGAAGAGCTCCTGCGGCTGGGCGACGCCGCTCACGGCGTAGCGTCCGACCGAAACCAGGCCGCGGCGCGTCCGCGCGTCCGGCCCATCGACAAAGCTTGCCGACACCAGCATGTTCTGCGCAACCGACCGCTCATCGCCCAGGATGCGGCTGACTTCGTTGATGGCCGGGCCGACGACGGTAAAAATCGAGGCGGTCCTTGCTGCCGACGTTGCCGTAAAACCTCGCCAACCATGCCGGGCAAGATAGAGCTCGGCCGTTGCCAGACCGGCGGCAGCACGTTTCCGGTGGAGTTCGGCTGCGTTCTTGCGCACCTGCACCGCGGCGGGTCAGCCGGTCGCGGCCTGACGCAAATGCGGGCCGAGCCGCCAGGCGAGCGGCAAGGTCGCGAGCACGACGGCGGCAACCAGCAGCATCATCGTCGGCACGCTGGCGAGATCGCTGACGAGGCCGTAAAGCACCGGAGCCAATGCGCCGGCGCCGACGCCGCCCGTGTAGAAAATGCTGAAAGCGCGCTGGCGCCGTTGCGGCGGCACCAGCTCGGGCACGGTGCCGTACAGCACCGACGAGGTCCCGTTGAGCGCCATCCCGATCAGCGGCAACACCGCGAGGCCGGCGGTCAACGGCAGTGGCAGCAGCAGCAGGATCCCGGCCGCGGTCAGCCCCTCGGTGACAAAGGTCGCGCGGACCACCCCGAGCCGGGCACCGAGCCAGCCGCAGACGAGCTTGCCGGCAGCGCCCCCGGCGAAAATCAGGGTCAGAGCGATGCCGATCATCGGCAGATCGGCGCCCTTCATCTTCAACAGAAACGGCAGAAAAGTCAGAAATCCCATGCGCGTCGCGCTGTCGATCATCGCGATCGCGAGCAACAGCCAGAACCCGCGCCCGGCCGGCGCCGCCGCGGCCATCGCCGGCGTTCCGGCGGCTTCGTCGAGCTTTGCGCGATGGCTCGGCAGGCCGCGCATCGCCAGGATCGCCGCCGCCGCGGCAAGGCCGGCGACCCCGATCAACACGGTCGTCGTTCGCCACGGCATCAAGGTCAGCAGCCACGCGGTCGCGGCCGGCAGCGCCATCTTGCCGAGGTCGCCCGAGAAATTGTAGCTGGCGAGTGCTGTGCGCGAGCGGCTGCCGGAAAAAGCCTCGGCGACGAGGTGGGCGCCGACCGGGTGCTGCACCCCCGAGCCGAGGCCGCCGAGGATCAGGGCAGCGGCCAGCATACCGAACCCGACGCTCGCCCCGGCGGCGAGATAGCCGATCCCGGCGAGGGCGGTGCCGAGGCCGAGGATCAGCAATCCGCCGAAGCGCTCGGCGATAATTCCGGCCGGTACCTGGAAGCCGGCCATCGCGCCGACGTAAAGCGCGCGCAACAGGCCGATTGCGGCATAGCCGAGGCCGAATTCGGCTTGCCACAGCGGCAGCAGCACATAAAGCAGGTCGGTAAAGCCGTCATGCAGCACATGCGCGCCGCAGGCGACCGCCATCGTCCGGCGCTCCGGTGCGGCAATTCTGCCGAGCGTCGCCGTGATCAGGGGCATCGTTTTGGTCTCCCACCGCCGAATGGCGACCGTCACCGGCCCGTTGCGGTTTTATGACAAAAATTCTTCGGTCGGGGAACCGCGTGCTGCCGGATCGCGCGAAGCGGCCAATCTCTCGGCAACGCGAGGCGTCGTCGTCTTCTGTTCTGAAGCGGGTCTGACGCAGCGGAAACGGATTGCGCGTTGGCAGGGGTCGCGCTCGGGGGATGGCCCGCGGCCCGGGCCAGCCCGCGGAAGGGCCGGCTAGCGGCGGGCCAGATCCCTCAGCTCGGCGAAGAGCGGGCGCATGAACAGGGCCGCGTAAAGGAGATAGACGGCCGCGCCGGTCGCCACGAGCACGAGAAAGCTCGGCCAGAGATGCCAGCCGCTGGGCAACCTGGCGGAAACCTCGGTCACCGCGAGATACATGATTGCCGAGCCGGCGAGCGGCGGCAGAAGCGGCGCCAACAAATTGCCGATCGAGGACCGCGACACCAGCGCGGCGCGGCGAACGAGGACCATCAGCTGCACCGGAGTGGCGGCGAGCCAGGCGGCGCTGACCCCGATCAATCCCCAATGGCTGCCGACGACAAACGCAGCGGGAAACAGGATCGTGGCGAACAATGTGTTGCGAAGGCTCGCGCCGAACTCGCCCATCCCCATCAGATAGGGTGCTATGACGAGCCCGACCGGGCGGAACGCCATTGCGATCGCTAGGATTGCAACCGGGGTGGCGGCGAGCGTCCATTTGGGCCCCAGCGCCAAGCCGACGGCCTGCGGCGCCGTCGCCGACAAGCCGAACAGCACCGGAAAGCAGATAAAGGCGAGCAGCCGTATCGCCTTGAGCAAGTAGCGCAGCGAACCCGCGCGATCGTGTTGAACAAGGGCAAACGCCGGAAACGCGGCCGGCCTGACCGTCAAGGCGAATTTGTCGATCGGCATCGCGGCCAAGTTCCGCGCCACCCAATAGACACCGACGATATCGGCGCCGAGCAGCTTGCCGATCACGAATATGTCGGAGTTCATGTAAGCATACCAAAGGACTTGCTCGACGGTGCGCAGCCCCCCGGACCGCAGGATGCCGTGCAGGTTGGTCAGATTTAGGCGCGGCCGTCGAAGCCAGCCCACCGCAAGGCTGAAGCCGAGCGCCCGCAGCACCGCCGTCAGCAATGGCCCGGCGAGCAGCGACCACACGCCGAAGCCGGCGGACGCGAGGGACAGCACGGTCGCCCCGCCCGCTATCCTCGAGACCAAATCGACCCGCGACACCGTCTTCAAATCGAGGCGCTTGTCGAGCAGCGAGCGCGGGATCGCCTGAAAGGCGATCGCGACGAACAGCAGGCTGGTAACGTGCAACAGCACCACCAGCCTCGGCTCCTGGTAGAACCATGCGAGCGGATAGGCCAGCGCGCACAACAGCAGAGCGCAGCCCGCGTTGATCAGCAGGACGAGACCGAAAACGCTCTGCAGGTCGTCGTCGCTGACCCGCTGGCTTTGCACGACTGCGTCGATCAATCCCACCGTGCTGAGGGCCGAGATAAACGAGGTAATCGTCATCGTGACGGCCATCAGCCCGTAATCCGCCGGCGACAGAAATCGGACGGTGGCCAAGGTCATCGCCCAGGTCGCCAATTGGGCAAGGAAACGGGTCGCGGTTGCCCAGCCGACCGCGCTGATCACGCTTCGCTTCAGCGATGCCGAGGTGTTCATATGATAACCGAAACTGCCGCCACCCTCCGGGCGAGCTTGGTGCGCATCAATCGGGTGCGGGCTCGATCGACCCTCAATATTCGGACGCCCTCGCTGGCTCGACTGCACGGCAAGATCCTGGAGATATCCTCGCGTCGCGAATTAGGCAAGCGCGCGCCGCAAACTGAGCAGAATTTTGTCAACAGGAGCCTAAATGTTCGTAAATATTCGTTTAAGCGGCCTCGAAGAATGGCAGAAGAGCGCTGGTCATCGTCGCGGCGGATTGCCGAACGGCTGGGCGCAAAGGCTCAGCAACCTTTCGCCAGGCCGCGCACGGTCTCGGCGATCAGCCAGTCGACGACCGCCGAGAGCGCCTCGGCGCGGCTGGCGCCGGTGGCGCGCGCTGCGTCGAAGATGGCGAGCTGGCGGTGGGCGCTGGTGCCGCGGGCGACGATCCGGCGGGCATGCCGCACCTCGGCCTCGCAGCCGAAATAGCGCGCGTCCGGTTCGATCAGGGCCAGGATCTCTTCCAGCAGCTCGCCATAGGGCACGATGGCGCCCCGCCCGAAATCGACAAGCCCAAGATCGGTGCCGTAGCGCTGCGCTCGCCAGCGGTTCTCGTCGACCAGCATGCGGGCATAGATCCGCCAGCGCTGGTTCTGACGTTTCAGCCGCCACAGCATGCGTAACAGGCAGCGGAACAGGGCGGCGATCGACAGCGAATCCTCCAACGTTGTGCAGCTATCGGCGATGCGCATCTCCAATGTCGCAAAGCGCTCGCTCGGCCG
>DATKHX010000006.1:0-3080 GCA_035510075.1 Allostellaceae bacterium | reverse complement strand
AGGGTGCGCCATGTCGGCGAGGCGGTCGCAGTCGTCGTCGCGGAAACCGCGCTGCAGGCTCAGGACGCCGCCGAGGAGGTCGCGGTCGACTATCGGGAATTGCCGTGGATCGCGCAGATCAAGGGCGCGCTTACCCCGGGTGCCACCGCGGTGTGGGACGAGGTCCCCGACAACGTCCTGGTCGACACTTTTTTTGGCGATGCGGCGGCGACAGAGCGCGCCTTCGCCATCGCCGATCACATCATCGAGATGGAATTCCATGTCGGTCGGGTCACGGGGGTGCCGATGGAGCCCCGCGCCGCCCTCGGCCATTGGGACACCGCCACCGGCCGCGGCACGTTGTGGGCCGGCAGCGGTGGTGCGGTGCGGCAAAAGACCGAGCTCGCGGAGGTGCTCGGCGTCCCGCCCGATAGAGTCCGGGTGGTGTCGCTCGATGTCGGCGGCAATTTCGGGACGCGCAACCGGCTCTATGTCGAATCCGGGCTGGTGTTATGGGCGTCGCGCAGGCTCGGCTGCCCGGTCAAATACACCTCGACCCGCTCGGAAGTATTCCTGACCGATTTTCAGGGCCGGGATCTGTTGACCCGCGTAGCACTCGCAATCCGCGCGGACGGCAAATTTCTCGGATTGCGCGCCGACAACGTCAGCAATGTTGGCGCGCGCTGCGCGTCGTTGTCGCCGCTCGGCAAGGGGTCGGCCTTGGTCACCGGCTCCTACGATATTCCGGCCGCGACCTTACGCTCGCGCGCCGTCTTCACCAACACGATGCCAACCAATGCTTATCGCAGCTCGGGCCGGCCCGAAGTCACCTATGCGATCGAGCGGGTCGTCGACGAGGCGGCGCGCAGGCTGGGCATCGACCGCGTCGCGTTGCGCCGCACGAATTTGGTGGAGCAGGAGGCCATGCCGTATCCGAACGCGGTCGGCGCGCGCTACGACAGCGGCACCTACGAGGCCAATATGGACCTCGCGGTGGAGATCGCCGATTGGGACGGGTTTGTGGCGCGGCGGCGGGCGGCAGAGGCGCGCGGCAAATTGCTGGGGCTCGGCCTCGCCAACTATGTCGAAAGCTCGATCGGGGCACCGCGCGAACGCAGCGAGATCACGATTACCTCCGAGGGCCGCGTCAAGGTCGTGATCGGCACCGGGCCGAGCGGCCAAGGGCATGAGACGAGTTTCGCGCAGGTTGTTGGCGCCGTGCTCGCGGTCCCGGTCGAAGCGATCGATGTGGTCACCGGCGACACCGACATCGTCAGTCTCGGCGGCGGCTCGCATTCCGGCCGCTCCATGCGCCACTCGGCGACGCTGTTCGCCAAGGCCGCACCCGAACTGATCGCGAATGGCAAGAGGGTGGCGGCGCGCCTCCTCGACGCCAGCGTCGATCAGGTTACCTTTGCCGATGGCCGGTTCTCGGCACCCCCGCACAACCGCAGCTTCGATTTTTTCGAATTGGCGAAGGAGGCGCCGCGGCTCGGCGAAGGCGAGCTTGCGGTCACGACCGACAACGACATGCACGATCCGGTCTTTCCGAATGGCTGCGCGGTTTGCGAGGTCGAGGTCGATCCCGAAACCGGATTGGCAGAGATCGCCCGCTATTCAGTTGTGGACGATGTTGGGCGCTGCATCAACCCGCTGATCGTGCACGGGCAGACCCATGGCGGCATCGCCCAGGGGGTAGGCGAGGCGATGTGGGAAGAATGTGTCGTCGATCCAGCCTCGGGCCAGCCCTTGTCGGGTTCGTTCATGGATTACGGCATGCCTCGCTCGAATAGTGTGCCATATTTTACGACGCGGATCGTCGAGGTCTTGTCGCCGACCAACCCGTTTGGCATCAAGGCCGGCGGCGAAGGCGGTTGCACCCCGGCCTTGGCGGTGGTGATCAGCGCCATCCTCGACGCCCTTGCGCCGCTGGGAGTGCGCGACATGACCATGCCCGCCACCCCCCTCAAGGTATGGACCGCGATCCAGAACGCGCGCCGACAATCGCCTTAACTGCTGCGACGAATTCGCCAGCGTTCCGGATTGGAATTCTTTTCGTCGGCCCTCGCGCGCGGGCGTGGTATAAGATCCAAAAGATCATTGGCGGTGAGATGGGGGATCGTGCAATAGCACTTTCAGATGCGACGCATCAGGAAGAGCTGCTGTGATCCATACGAAATCCAAACCCGCTGCGAACCGAGAAAATCGATCCCCAGCACGAAATCGGCATCGTTCAGGTTGATTTCGGTCACGTCGATTTCCGCATTGCGGATAACCTCGCCGTCGACCTCCAGTCGGAAAAAGTGATGAGCGTGCGCGCTCAATTGCTCGCCGTCGGCACCGCGCACCACCACTGCAGGGTCGCGCGCCAATACCCCTTCGCTCACACCCAGCGCCAGTGCAGTTCGCGTCGAGAGCACGGAGAATTGCGCGCCGGTATCGAACAGGGCACTGATCCTGCGGCCATCGAGCTGCACCGAAAAATACAAGCGGTTGCTCGGAGATCGACCCGCCGCGATCCGAGCATATGGTTGGGCCCAGGCCGGGGAGGCAATCGCGCAGCTTTGCTCTTGATAGAGGGTCATACGGCGCCGCGGCAGGTCGAGATCGATATCGAAGCTGCTCAGGGTGTCGGCTCCGAGCACTCCATCCAGCGGCCCGGACAGGGCGTTCACGATCTCGATCGGCGCTACCCGAACTCTCTTGCGCGGCACTTCGACGCCGCCGATCGTGAAGCTGCGCAACTCCAATTCGCCGGCCGGAATGTCGCCGGTGATCCCATGCATCTGTCTCCCCATGACTCGGGCTTGCTGCGCGCCGATCCGCTGCGCGGCGGCCGGCGTCAATACGGTTGCCTCGGCGCCGGTATCGAGAAGAAGAAGGACCGTTGCGCTATTGGCGAAAACCTTGACGATCGGCTGGTTATCAAGCATCGCGACCGCAGTCTCGGCCAGGCGAATGGTTCCGCAAACGCCGACTCCATCCGCCGCGTAGGCGGGAGTCGACGCCAGCGCTGTCGTGAGGATTGCTACGCTGGCCCATGCCTTGATCGGTAATCGACCCATAGACCCATCGGTGACATTCGGGCCCGATCGATGCAA
>DATKHX010000005.1:0-7332 GCA_035510075.1 Allostellaceae bacterium | reverse complement strand
CCGTCGCGCACGGCGTGTGGCTCGACAACGACGATATGCAGCGGCTCGGCGACCACGGCGCCTCGGTGGCCCACAACCCGGGCAGCAACATGCGGCTTGGAGGCGGCCTCGCCGACACCCGCGCGATGCTCAATCGCCAGGTCAATCTCGGGATCGGCACCGATGGTGCGAATTGTTCCGACAATCAGAACATGTACGAGGCGATGCGGCTGGCCTCGCTGGTTTCGAAGGTGCGGGGCCCCGATTGGCGGCGATGGCTGACCACGCGCGAGGCAGCCTTGGCCGCGACCGAGGGCAGCGCCAAGGCACTCGGCTTCGACGGCCGGATCGGCAGGATCGCCGCGGGATACAAGGCCGACATCGTCATGCTCGACCTCGACCACCCAAACTGGCTGCCGCTGAACAATCCCGTCAACCAGCTGGTCCACACCGAAGACGGCACCGCGGTCGCGAGCGTCATGATTGGCGGGCGGCTCGTCGTCGACAATCGCCGCGTCACGACAGTCGATTTTCCGCGGCTTTGCCAACGCGTCGAAGCCGCGCGCGAGCGGCTCGAAGCCGCCAATGCCGACAACCGGCGCCTGTACGAGGCGCTCGAACCCGTCGTCGGCAGCCATTGCCCGGGGATGGCCCGCGCGCCCTATCACATCCACCGCTACGGCGCCCCGCTCGAATAGCCCGAGCGGCGCGTCGGCGGTTTTCCTGTTGGATGTGAAAAGACGTCGCTGACCAAGCGATCCCCGCTACACACCCTGCGGTTTGGGAAGTCCGGGTAGTGGGGCAAAAAAAGATAGATTTGGAAGTGCCCGCGCGGAACTGGATGGCGTTCAACGCGTTGCTAGGGCTAGGCGGGGCGCCGGGCGCCCGCCTCGCTCCTTAGCCCGGCTTGGCAAAGTCTCCCTGTCGCGGGTTTGCCACCCGCTAACTCGCCGGTGTCGGCTCGGCCGACCCCGGCTTTTTTTTTCGGATAGCATGTCACTGGCAACCCCGACCCATACCGGGCGCCCCGGACCTCATCGTCGCCCAGGCGCTGAAGGACGTGTATTTTAGTCGCACGCGTGATGGGGGCCGCCTAGGATTGCCATCGGCCGAATGCGTCGCTGCGGAGGGAGATGATGGCGGAAAAGGATCCGGCGGAAAGCGGACGACGGCTTCACGTGACCACGCTCCTGGTCGCATCGCGGCGAGCGCTCGACAATGCGCTGGCCGAGCTCGGTTTTGCCGAGGATGATGATCGCGTTGTCGAGCACGATGGCCGCCTCGCGTTCTTAACCTGTTCTCATGAGGAGGATAGCGACGATCTGTTTGCGCTCGTCACCGAGCTGTCGGCGCGCGGCGAGAGCTGGGAATTGCAATCCCGGATCGATACCGAGCCGGGTCGCGCGATTTATCAGTCTCTGTCTCGTTATCGGCCTGTGGAAGCGATCGATGCTGCGGTCGAAGAAGAATCGGAGCCGGTCAGCACGGATGCTCCCGCATACGACGTCGAAACCGCGGACGGGCTTCAAGCCCTCAAGCGCGTGCTGAAGCGGATCGAGCCAGCGGATGCGTTCGCTACGATTCGGCCCGGAAGCGACGGGCGTGCCACCGCAAGGGTGTTGCGTCGCGGCTCTCGCCGACTTCTGGCCTGCGCCTCGGCACAGGATGAAGCGACGCTGCGCAGCGTCATCCGGGAAATACTGCCCAACGTCATGCTGGACGTGGCGATGAAGCCGCCCGGTTAGGCGGCCGGCGTTGGCAACTCGAATATCCCACGCGATCCGAGGCGAACCCCGCCGCCGCCAGCTTTGCCGCTGATTTTACGCCCGAAGACATTACGCTTTGCCGTCACCGGGCTGAGCGGTTCGGGCAAGACTGCGTTTATCACCAGCATCATCGAGAACTTGATCGCGGCCGCGGCACAACCGGTCCGGCTACCGTTCCTGCGCGCCGCCTCGGAACGGCGGCTCGTCGAGGTGCGGCCGACGAGGCGGCAGCCCGCCGCCGGCGTGCCATTCCCGCTCCTCGAAACCGTTGCGGCGCTCGGCGCCGACCCGCCGCGTTGGCCCGGCGGCACGACAGAGCTGCGCCGGGTCGACCTTTCGGTGCTTTTCCATCCTTCGGGTCTGTTCGGCATTGCCAACCCACCCGGCCGCTTCGCCAATCGTGTCGCCGAGGTGACGATCGAAATCACCGACTATCCGGGCGAGTGGCTTCTCGACCTGCCGCTTTTGGGCCAGACTTTCCAACACTGGTCACGGATGACGATGGAACTGGCCGCGCAGGGGGTACGAGCTCCGCTTGCCCGGGATTGGCTGGCCTTTCTCGATCGCCATCCCCCCTACTCCCGGAGCGACGCGCAAACCGCGCAGCAGGCTTACGATCTTTATCGCACCTATCTGGTTGTCTGCCGCCGCCGCGAGCGATTGAGTCTGCTGCAGCCGGGGCGATTCTTAAATCCAGGGCAGGCTGCCGATGGTTCGTACCTGCCATTTTGCCCGATGCCCGCGGCCGGGGGCGCAAAACCGCTACCCGGCAGTCTCGCCGCGGTGATGGAGACCCGTTTCGAAGCCTACAAGCGGGACGTGGTTCGACCATTCTTCACAAGACTCGCGCGTGGGATCGATCGACAGATCGTCCTGGTCGACGTGTTCCACGCGCTCAATGCAGGTGAGGAAGCCTTTACCGACCAGCGCAAGTCGCTGGAAATCATTCTTAATTCATTTCGCTTTGGCCGGCGCGGGCTCCTTCGCCGGTTGTTCGGCGCTCGCATCGATCGGGTCTTGTTCGCCGCAACAAAGGCCGACCATGTGCCCGCGCTCCAGCGTGACCATCTCGAAGCGCTGATGTCGAACATGATGGCCACCCCCTCACTGAGTGTGGAGCGCGCTCGCAGCCGCGCCGCGGTCGCCGCGATCGCTTCGATCCGCTGCACCGAGGACGGCGCCGATGAGATTGACGGTCGCAAGGTCGATGTCGTGATCGGCCTACCGCAAGGCGGAGATCGACGAATTCATTTTTTCCCGGGCATAGTCCCGGTGACGCCGCCGCCAACCGGCTTCTGGGGTGAGCGCTTTACTGAAATTCCGCTGTTTCAACCACCGCGCCTGCAGCATCGGGATCCACAGGGCATCCCACACATCAACCTCGACAAGGCGCTCGATTTTTTGCTCGGTGACGTCCTCGCGTGACGGCCACGAAATCGACGGACGGCGAACTCGCGTCGGCCCGACGCAACAGGCTCGCATCATCACGTTGCGACCGAGCGGTCGAGCAGGGCGATCATCGCGGATAGAGCGGCCACCGACAACCGCTCCGCTCGCTACGAGACCGTATCCCACCGGGTGGGACACGATCCAACTCTCGGCGGCTCAGGCCGCCGCAGCGGTCGACCGTCGCGGCGCGTCGTCGTCTCTGATCTCCATCAGAACGCGCAAGGTTTCGCGGCCGCGCGACAACCGCGAGCGCACGGTGCCGATCGGAATGCCGAGGATCGTGGCGACTTCCTCGTAGCGCATGCCTTCCAGGCCGACGAGCAGGATCACCTGACGCTGTTCGTCGGGCAGCCGGGAAATCGCGCGCTCCAGATCGCGCAATTGCAGCGACGCTCCGGCGCTCGACTCTACGGTCAGCACCGGGGCCACTTCCTCGACCGGCACCACCGCTCCTTCGCGCACCGCACGCCGCACGTCGTTGACGTGCTGATTATGCAGGATCGTAAAAAGCCAGGCCCGCAGATCGGTCCCCGGCTGCCATAAATGCTGCTTGGCGATGGCGCGGACGAGGCAGCTCTGCACCAGATCGTCGGCCCGCGACGCATCCCTCGTCAAGGCCCGCGCATAGCGCCGCAAGCGGGGGATTTCGCTTTCGAGAAGATGGGCGAAATCGGTCATCGGGTCTATCCTCAGAAGTTCCGGCGCCGGCTGGGTTCGGGGCCGTTGGATGTGCCCGGTATAAAGCGCTCCTGTAACCCCTTGATGTACCGTCATATCCGTCAGGTAAAATGTTGTCTTATTCGGTAATCGAATATGTCGGCGCGGTAATGGAGGTCACAGTCGGCAACCCGAATTGCCTCACTTCGGCCATCGCGCCGGTCCGGATTGACCCGTCCCCCGGCAGCACCTATGGTGCGCGCGCAGCTGCGAGCCTGTAGCTCAGCCGGTAGAGCAACTGACTTTTAATCAGTAGGTCATGGGTTCGAATCCCATCGGGCTCACCAATGAACTCAACAATGTGGGAGTCAAAAATTCAGCGGCGTGCCCGATCAGGTAAGCGCGAGGTAAGCTTCCGCCGGGGCGAAACGGCCGGACGGCGGATCATTCGAACCCGGTGGACTCGGTCTTGAACTTCAATTGGCATGCGTTGTCGCGAACGACGCCGATATCCGCCTCGGAGAAGCCGTCCTCCGCGTCGGCCTCGATCTCCAGCGTTAGCTTCACCTTGGCGCCCTTGCTGCGCCGTAATTCCATCACTACCGCGCTGAGGATGGCGTCGAACGCCTTCACCGGCCGAACCATGTCGATCTCGACTGACCCGAAGAACCGCCGCGGTTGCGGGCTCGGGGTCGGCCCCGTAGTGATCGGCGAGACGGGATCGGCGCCATCCTCCAGCGGAGTCGGACCGAGTTCGCGCGGCGGTGTCGGGCGTTGCTGCGCGATCGCGACCTCGGGCCGCACCAGGAGCACCGTTTGCGCCATCGGGCCGAGCGGCGCCTTTTGCCAGAGGAGGCCGGCATACTTGCCGGATTCTTCGTCGAAGCTCTCTGCATAAGCAAATCTTGGGTCAAGCTTGGCGAGCGCGTCGCGGATCGCGGTCTCCAGCACGACCCGGTCACGCAGCTTCGGCAGATAGACATAAGTCGCAAACCACTTAGCGACCTGCGCCACCGGCAGATGCGGCCGGTCGGCCGGCCATAGCTCCACTAGGCGTGTGGCCAGGGTTTCGCCACCGAGAGCATCCTTGATGATCCCGTCGCCTTTGGCGCTCGCCTTTTCATAAACCGCGGTCGGAACGCCAGCACGTTCCCGTGCGGTCAGAGCGAGATGATCAAGATCGAAGGGCTTACCTGGTTCGGTGCTTTCGATGGGAAAGAGCACATGGCTCCAGGCGGCCCGCACCGCGCGCGCTGCACCTTCGCTGTTGTTCTTGAATTTGTCGCCTGCGTCGGCCAGCTGGGCCTGGGTCATTTGGGCTTGCAGCCGCTTGTCGACGCGCTTGTCCTGGTGCGGGTCCCCACCGATCGACTCCCATGCCAATGCCCGCCGCATGGCGTCGCACGCTGTTGCAAGCTGCGCCTCGCCGGTCGCAACAAACAGCAGGGTGTTGCGGAAGCTTCGCTGGCCGTTGCCGCGGCGCATCAGCGTGTCGGTAACGACTTCGGTTGCGGTCGACTTGCCGGCGCCGCGGCCGGAGTGCGGCGTCGCCGGCCCGACGATCACCAGCGAAAGTGCCTCCGCTTCATCAATCGTAGTCGGATCGGCGCGGAGCAGAGAAACACCGCTCTCGCCGCCCGTGTTGCCGCGCGAGCCTGGCTGATACGGCGCGTCGGGTTCGCCTCTATCCGCGCCGGCAATGAGCCGTCGCCGTCCACTTCCCGGTCCACGACGGCCGCGAAGGCCGGATCGAGAGGGTAGAGCACGCTCGCCCGCACCCGCTCATGCGCCACCCGCACGCGCGCCGGCAGGATCAGCGGATCGCGCGCCTGCGCCTGCCACAGCACGCCGACGACATTCGCCATGAAACGCAGTACGTCCCGGGTACGCTGGAATTTCTCCAGGCTTGACCAGTCTTTGGCGAGCCGGTCGAACAGCTCGGGATGGATCGGATAGGAAAGCCGCAGCAATTCCGTGTAGCGCGCCTCCCTCGCCTCGGGTGGGAACTCGGCGGGATTTCGGCGGTAGAGGTCGGCAAAAGCCTTCACCGTCTCGTCTCGGGCCCGCTCACCCTCGGCGTCGAGCGCTTGAAACAACCGGCGACGGACGATTTCGTACGTCTCGTTGCCAGATGCCGGCAACCAGGGGGACTGCACGCGGCCGAACACTTTCTCGAGCCGCAACAGCCCTTCACAGCCTCGCGCGCCACCAGCCTCCGCATCGCTCTCGGGCAGGAGCCGACGATCAGCGCGTCCGGCACCATCTTCGCCGCCTCGGTCAGCGACTGGATGAAGGACAGGAAAGCCTCGAACCGCACATCATCCAGTTGGCGCGCGAACATCACCAGTTCGTCGAGCAGGATAACGCTCGGCCCGGTGAGCCGGAACACTTCGACCATCAATTCGGAGCCGGGATTGGTGCGCGCCGCCTCGGCCTCGGCCACAAGCTTGAGCCCGGCTTCACCGGCAATGCGCCAGGCGAGATAGCCCCACAACCTCCGTAGCCGTGGCCCGTCCTTCAACGTCAGCGATACGTCCGTGCCCTTGGAGGAGCCGACGAACGCCGAAAGCTCGGGCTTTTTCCACGAGACGTTTCTGAGGCCTGACATCACCGGCTCGAACCGGGGCAGGTCTGCGGGATCGCCACCCTCTTTCAAGTGCCGGGCTAGATGGTAGACCGCGAGCAATGTGTGCGTTTTGCCGCCGCCGAACGCGGTTTGCAGTCCGATCACCGGATCGCCGCCCTGGCCCGAGAGCCGCTGCAAGGCCGAGGTAAGGACGCGCTTCAGCCCTTCGGTTAGAAAGGTGATCCCGAAAAAGCCGCGCGACGTTGCGTAGTCGCCCTCGCCGTTGCCCGAATCCACCGCAAACAGATCGGCGGCGAACTCTGCCTCCTTAAATCGGTTGGCGAGCACATCCGGGTGGGGCAGCGCCACCTCAATCCACGGCCGCAGCGCCTTGCCCAGCTTGTCTGCCGTCGGCTCCGGCGTGGGCGCTGGGGCGGCGGCCGATGCAGGAACCCCTGCCGGTGCGACAGATGCGAGGTCGCGTTGCGCGCCTCGAGCGCAGTCGAGACGAAATTGCGTACCCGGTGCAACACGCACGCAAAATGCGTCCCCCCCGCCGTCTTCGTCCCTTTCTTCAGCTGCTCCTCATCCGTCTTCCCGAGCGCGCCGGCCCGCACCTCGAAGCGCCAGCCCTCGGGCGACGCCGGATCGATCACCGGCTCGACCCAGGCCTTCTTCCCCTCCTTGGTCGAGAGCAGGAAGGACGACACCAACGGCACCATCGCGCCTTTGGCGCGTGGGTCAGGCGAGCGCACTGTGCGCGCCCACAGCCAGGCGATGACCGTCGACTCGCTGCCGTCAGGCAGCCGCGCCTTCGGATAGAGATGCCCAACGAGACGCTCGGCCTCGTCACGCATCCACTGCCCGTAGCAGCGCACATCCTCGGCCAAGCCTTGCGCACCGTGATAGCGCCTG
>DATKHX010000004.1:0-2679 GCA_035510075.1 Allostellaceae bacterium | reverse complement strand
GTCGTGATGCCCGACGAGTGCCAATCCATTCCCATCACGGCGCCGAACGACTGGAACCAGAACGGATGAGCGAGACGCCGCAACAGCTCGTCGCGCCCGTAGTGATGGACGATAGCCTCGCTGATCAGCGCGCCCAGCCGGATCATCCGATCGGCGAGCCATTTCGGCACATGTCCGCCGTGTAGCGGAAGGTCGGCGGTTCCAGCTTTGCGAGCCATTGTTTATCGACCTTCGTCGGGCTTTCTCGGGAGCTGCAGACGAGCTTTGAGGTTCCTATACTGTTCGCTCTCCATCGTGGCAGAGCCAGCGTACGATGTCGAGCCGGCTCTACGAGCGCACCTCTGTCATCGTCACCACCACCCTGGCCTTCGCCGAGTGGCCGAGCGTCTTCGGCGCCGCCAAGATGACGACCGCGCTCCTCGACCGGCCGACCCATCACTGCGAAATCATCGAAACCGGCAACGGGTCTTGGCGCTTCAGATCAGGCAGCCACCCCGAAGCTGATCGGAACTGCATTAGTTTGGGGCGGCCTTCCCGAGAAGGACGCCCTCTACCTCCCGATCACGCCGACCCGGAATGACGGCCCGCACCATCCACAAGCTCACCGTTAAGGACGTGCCCGTCGACGGCTTCTGGTCGATCACCGTCTACAACGCCGCGGGCTATTTGGACCTGAACCAATACAACGCCAATTCCGTGAATAACTTGACCGCGAAAAAGGGCGCCGACGGCTCTGTCGCCATCCAGTTCGGCGGGTGCGACGACGAAATTCCCAATTGCTTTCCGATCATGAGGGGCTGGAACTACACGGTACGTCTCTTTCGCCCATGATCGCCGATTTTCTGCTGTCATTGCAAGGCGCGTGACCCTGGGCGTCAGCTGGCAGGAACCGGCTGCCAGCCGGTGTTGCACTGGGTTACGTAAGGGTAGTAGCCGGCCGGGTCGGAGCAGTAATACCACGTCTGGGAATAAGGCTGGCCGTACCCGCCGTAGTCGTAGTAGCCGTAATACGGATAAAACCCAAAGCCCGTGAAGCCGCCGCGGAACCGGCCCTCGCGGAACCGGCCGTCATGAAACCGGCCGTCGTGAAATCCAGCGCCGCGAAACCCGCCAAATCCACGATGAAATCCGCCCCCGTGAAATCCCCCGAAGCCACCGCCATGGAACCCCCCACCGCCGTGGAAACCACCGCCGCCGCCATGCATCTCGGCGTCGGCGGGGTAGGGGCGGCTGAGCGCAGCAACGCACAGCACGGCAGCGGCGAGGGTTCCCGCAGCCCGTCCGATCCGGGACCGGGCTCCGGGTTTGCTTGACTGTTGCATCGACGGGTCCTTTTGCACCAGCCGCGTATCACGCATCTGTGACAGCGGATGCGGCTTTTTGAACCTTCAATGTGTTGGCCGCCGGCCCAAATCAAAATCCGCGATTATTGCATTAGGTGCTGAGAGGAATTCAGCAATGCGCCGCGCCGACCTGGCCGATCTGACCGCGTTTGTCACCATCGCCGACAATCTCAGCTTCCGCGCGGCGGCAGCGCGGATCGAGGTCACCCCCTCGGCGCTCAGCCACATGATGCGGCAGCTCGAGGAGCGGCTCGGGGTCCGTCTGTTGAACCGCACGACGCGGAGCGTTTCGCTGACCGACGCGGGCCGGCGCCTGCTCGACCGGCTGCGGCCGGCGGTCGAGCAGATCGCGCGCGGGCTGGAGGACCTCAAGGGCGAGCAAGGGCACCCGTTCGGGCATCTGCGCCTTTATGTCACCCATCTCGCCGGCGCCGCGGTCGTCGCCCCGGTCTGGGCGCGCTTTCTGACGACCTTTCCCGACGTCCAGCTCGAACTCCACGCCGACGCCGCGCCGGTCGATATCGTCGCGAAGGGCTTCGATGCCGGGATCGGCCCGAGAGACTGGGCGGCCGCGGACATGATCGCCGTCCGGGTGATGGGGCCGATGCGAGTGGCCGTGGTCGGGGCGCCATCGTACTTCGCCCGGCGGCGCCTGCCGCGTGCGCCCGATGATCTCGTCCGCCACAGCTGCGTTCAATATCGCCGGGCAGTGGACGGCGCCATGTTCGAGTGGCCATTCGAGCGGGACGGCAAGCCGTCGCGAATTCCGGTCGATGGCCGAATCATGGTCAACGACACCGATTTGGCAATTCGCGCCGCCGTCGACGGCTTGGGAATCGCGTACACGATCGAAACCCTCGCCGACCCGTTTCTGCGCTCCGGCCAGCTGGTTCGCGTTCTGGAGGACTGGTCGCCCGCGTTCGAGGGGCTCTTCCTCTATTATCCCGGCCAGCGGCAAGTGCCGGTAGCACTGCGCGCCCTCATCGACATGCTCCGCACTACCCGCGGGTCGGTACCGGCCCAACATTTGCTCGACAAGCCGATCGCGGCCGAGTGAACGCCCCTGCCGCAGAGCGCGCGTTCGGCATATCTCACTTCACTCGCGTCGTTGTGCAGGAGCAATTCCGCTACCGGATCACCCCGGGGCTCGCGACACGCTCGCCCGCCGGTGCAGCCCCGGTGCAGGAATGTCAGCCGGGGCCATCGAGCGGCCGTAGCGGCGCGTCCTGCGGGTGGCGACGGCTCCTCACTGCGTTGGTCATTGATGAGTGTCCTTCAGTTCCCAATCAAATTCGCAGCGATTGAGAAGCGTCCTCTGCGCCCGCATTTCCCGGTG
>DATKHX010000003.1:0-15623 GCA_035510075.1 Allostellaceae bacterium | reverse complement strand
GCCCGAGCCGCGGCTGATCCACGCCAGGTGGTGCCGCCCGATGGACCGCCGAAACGTGCCGATCCCGAGGCTCAGCGCCAGCCACCACAGAAACGAGCCGGCCCACACCCCGGCAACCAGCACCCCGGCGCGCAACAGGGTCGCGCGGGCGCCACTCAGGCCGAGCACTCCGAAGACGCCGAGAAAGACCAGGATCGTAATCGGGTTGGTTACGGTCAGCGCAAAGGTCGAAACAAAGTCGCGGAACAAGGTTTCGGGGTCGCTTTGTTCGGTCGCGTCCTGCGGCGGGGCGAGGAGCGCACGGCCGCCAGCGTAGAGCAGATAACAGCCGCCCGCCGCACGCAGCAAACCTTCGTAGCCGAAAAGCCAGTCCGAGACAAAGGTCAGGCCAAAGGCGGCGACCGCTCCGAAAAAGGCATCGGCGGTGGCGGCGCCGAGCCCGGACACCAGCCCCGCCAGCCGGCCCTCGAAGATGGTTTTGCGCAGGCAGAAGATGCCGACCGGGCCGACGGGCACCGCGATGACCGCGCCGACCACGATGCCCTTCACCAAAAAGATCAACAGCATCGGCGGGCGCCCCTGCCAAGCCCGGGCGCAGTCTCGGGGAGGCGCCGCGGCCGCGCAATGCGAAACGCAGCCCGCTTTACCGCCGCCGAACGCACGCTATGTTTGAAGCGACAGAATTTCCCCGATGCCGAGAGATCACCTATGTCCAACGACGACAACGCCCATCGGTTCGAGTTCACATCGATCGACGGCGAAAAACTACCGCTCGATGCGTGGCGCGGCCGGCCCATTCTGGTCGTCAACACCGCTTCGTTCTGCGGCTATACCCCGCAATACCGCGAGCTCGAGGATTTGTGGCAGCGCTATCGCGACCGCGGCCTCGTCGTGCTCGGGGTCCCGTCCAACGATTTCGGCCAGCAGGAGCCCGGATCGGCGGCAGAAATCAGGCAGTTCTGCGAAGGCAACTACCGGGTCGATTTTCCGCTCGCGGAGAAATGCCGGGTCATCGGCGGCGCGGCGCACCCGTTCTACCGTTGGATCGCCGACAGTCTCGGCGAGGCCGGCACGCCGCGCTGGAACTTCCACAAATACCTGATCGCGCCCGATGGCGAGCTGGCCGGCGGCTGGCCGTCCTGGGTTACGCCCACCGACCGCCGCATCACCGCTGAAATCGACCAGATGCTGCCGCCCGCCTCCTGACCTCGGTCGCGACGGGCTTGCCGCCCGACCGGAAAAGAAGCTGGCGACCTCGGCGCCTTACCGACGCCCGGTGCAAGCCGGGTGAACGTCGAAGCTGCGGATTTGGCGGCCCGGGAGCGCCTCTCACGCGCTTGCCGAGCCTCGGTGTGCCGGCCCGCGAGAACCCGGATTTTCGGGCGGCCGCCAGCCGAAGCCAGGTCGCAACCTCGATGCCGGTGGATAGTTCGGCGGATGAAACCGGAATAACGGCGATTTTCGGGGGAGAAGCCTGTGGGTCGACATTTACGGGATTGTGTCCGGTCTCGGACCCGCTAGGCTCGGCATGTGTGGTCGAAATGCCGGCCTGCGCGGCCGCGGTGCCGTGACGGCGTAAGCTCTGCGAGCAGGCTGCGGGCGAGCGCGCCACACCTCTGGGGGGATGAAGCGGGCGACCCCGGCAGGGTCGTCCGTTTCAGCTGCCAACGCTGCGCCGATCCGATGCGGGGCGTCGTGGTCGGACGACCGGCGCATCCGCCGGCCTGGAGCATCGCAGAAGCCCGCAGAGACGAGCCGGCCTTTCGTGCCCGGCAGAGGCGATCGGGAACCGCAAGCTCGTCAGCAGGGCGGGCGAAATTATGCTCGCCTTGTCGCCATTCTTATGGCATTCTTTTGCCATTGTTTCCAAATGGCGGCCACGATGGCGAGAGACGCAAATCCGTTGAAGTCCGAGCTCATCACCCTCTCGGTCAATGCTCAGACGGTTTGGTATCTCGATCGCCTGGTCGAAACCGGCCTCTACGGCAACAACCGCACCGAGGCGGCTCGGGTGGCCATTTACGACCATTGCAAATTGCTGATCAGCCAGGGGGGTCTGGAGATCGCACCGCGCCTGCCGAGCCGCGATATCACGGCGGCACGGTAGCGCCCGATACCCAGCAGGCTCCATTCGTGGACCGTCCTCGCCGAGAACTCCCGAACCCGCCGCGGCAACCCTTCGCGTTGGGGATGAGACAGTCTTCGCACCGCCTGCGCCTAAACCTGACGCCTCGACTATATGCTGTGGTTAGCTGCTGTGGCGATACAATTTCTAAAATTGCAAGTTTTATTCTTGGAAATCGTTTGACACCCATGATTTCCCATGCTATCCCAAACCAACCCATGGACGGGTGTGGCCGATGGGGGGAACTTCGGCAGCACCTATCGGGCGCCCCTTGCCGAGCGTCCACGGGTGAGCGTTGGGGGAAGAAGTGGCATGTTTCTGTCCACTTATGTGAACAAGGTCGACCGCAAGGGGCGAGTTTCAGTGCCGGCGACCTTTCGCACCACCCTGTCAGCCCAGCGCTTTCCGGGCATCGTCGTCTTTCCGTCCTACAAATATCCCGCACTCGAAGCCAACAGCATCGAGTGGATGGAGGAGCTGACCAGCCGGCTCGACACGCTCGACAAATTCTCCGACGAGCACGAAAACCTAGAAATGCTGTTTGCCGCGTCGCGCGAGTTGGCCTTCGACGGCGAGGGACGGATTGCATTGCCGTCCGATCTGGCCGAGCATGCCGCGATTACCGAGAGTGTCGCCTTTGTCGGCGTCGGCAGGAACTTTCAGCTGTGGGAGCCGACGCGGTTTGCCGAGCACGCGGCGAATTTGCGCGAGCGGGCGCGCCAGCAAGGGACGAGGATACCGTCGCTCCCCCATCCGCCCGATCGGCGCCGCGAATGAGGCGGCGGCCGCGTCAGCCGCCGCTCCGGGACACGCCGGCGGCGGCGCCTGCGACCGCAACCGGGCCAGCGGCGCAGCACGTGCCGGTCATGGTCGAAGCGGTCGTCGCGGCGCTGGCGCCATGCGACGATGCGCTCTACGTCGACGGCACCTTCGGCGGCGGCGGTTACAGCCGGGCCTTGCTCGCCGCCGCCCACTGCCGTGTTCTCGCGATCGACCGCGACCCCGACGCGGTCGGGCGCGGCCGCGCGCTCGCCGAGCGTCATAATGGCCGGCTCGATATCGTCGAAGGAAATTTCGCGGAGATGGAACGGCTCGTGGCCAGGGCGCCCGGCCCGATCGCCGGAGTCGCCCTCGATCTCGGCGTGTCCGCGTTCCAAATCGACACGCCCGAACGCGGGTTTTCCTTCCGCTTCGACGGACCCCTCGACATGCGCATGAGCAGCGCCGGCCGAACTGCGGCCGACCTCGTCGCGAGCTTGCCGGAGGAGGATCTCGCCCGCCTGATCGGGGATCTCGGCGAGGAGCGCCATGCCCGAGGGATTGCCCGCAGGATCGTCGCGGCGCGCCGGCAGCAGCCGATCCGCCGGACCCTCGAGCTCGCCGATCTCGTCCGCGCCGCAATCCCCAAAGCCGCGCCGGGGATCGATCCGGCGACCCGCACCTTCCAGGCGCTGCGCATCGCGGTCAACGACGAGCTGGGAGAGCTCGACCGCGGGCTCGCCGCGGCCGAGCGGCTGCTAATGCCGGGCGGCCGGCTCGCCGTCGTCGCGTTTCATTCGCTCGAGGATCGGCGGGTTAAGGAATTCCTGCGGCAGCGCAGCGATGCCGCACCCGGCACCTCCCGGCACGAGCCGGTTCCAGTCGCGGCGTCGAGCCCGAGCTTTCGGCTCCTGCACCGCCGCGCGCTCAGGCCCAGCCCGGAAGAGGCCGAGCAGAACCCGCGCGCGCGCTCGGCGCGCTTGCGTGCGGCCGAGCGCACTGCCGCACAACCATGGTCGCCGCCTAACGGTCGGCGAGAACGGTGGGCCGCATGATCAGGCTCTCTACGTTATTTTGGCTGCTCGTCGTGTCGACCGCGGGCTTTGCGATGTTTGCAACCAAATACCAGGTTCAGGGGCTCGCCGACCAGCTCGCGCGAACGGTCAAGCAGGCCGACGACACCGAGCGCGACATTCGGGTGCTCGACGCCGAATGGGCCTATCTGAACCGGCCCGATGCGCTGGCCCAAATGAACCAGCGTCTTCTGTCGTTGGTGCCGATCGCGACCAAGCAGCTGCGCGCCAGCCTCACCGACATCCCGATGCGGCCGGCTCCGCCCCCGCCCCCGCCGCCGGCGCCGGTCGAGACCGTCGCCGCCGAAGCGCCGATCGCGGTCGCGGCGGCAACCCTTCCGGAAGCCCCGCCGACCGATGCCGACCCAGCTTCGATGCAACCGGCTGAGGCCGCGGCACGATCGCCGAACCTCCCGGCGCGAGCTCGGCCCGTGGAAAGTGCACGCCCGATCGTGACGGTGGCGCTCGACACGCGTGTCGCGGCTCAATCCGTCAAGCCCGCGCCGGTAAAGGCGGCAGCTCGATGGAGCCTGCCGCGCCGCGCCGCGTCGCTCGACGAGCTGATCGCCCAGATCGCGGAGACCCGCTGATGAGCGCCGCCTTTCAATTCGACGACAATCCGTGCCGGCCGCGGCATTTTCGGCCGCCGCCCTGTGTGCCGGTCGTCCCGGACGGCCCGGCCAGGCGGGCGCTCGACGGGTGTCGCCCGCGGCTGTTCGTCGCCAGCATGGCGTTCATCATGGCCTTTGTGGTGATCGCCGGGCGCCTGGCGCAAGTCACGTTGCTGCCGGGCGTCGTCACCGTGCCGCGGATTGCGCGTTTTGAACCACCGCCGCCGCCGCCGGCACCACGCGCCGACATTGTCGACCGGCACGGCCGGCTGTTGGCGGCGACGCTCGACAGCCCGTCGCTCTACGCCAATCCGCGGCAGATCCTCGACGCCGCGGATGCCGCCGACAAGCTCGCCGCCGCTCTTCCCGGTCTCGATCGCGCAGCACTGTTCGCCAAGCTCACCTCGGGCAAAGGTTTTATCTGGGTCAAGCGCCACCTGACCCCGGACCAGGAATACGCCGTCAACCAGCTCGGCCTGCCGGGATTGCAATTCCAGCACGAAGAGCGCCGCGTCTATCCCTACGGCGCGCTATTGTCGCATGTGGTCGGCTTTACCGGGATCGACGACAATGGCGAGGCCGGTATCGAGCGCGGTCTCGATGACAGCTTGCGGGGCCGCCGCGAGCCGATGCAGCTGTCCGTCGATATGCGGCTGCAGTACATCCTGCACGAAGAATTGCAGCGCGTCGTCGACGACTTCACCGCCAAGGGCGGCGCCGGATTGATCATGAACGTCAATACCGGCGAAGTCCTGGCGATGGTGTCATTGCCGGATTTCGACCCGAGCCACCCCGACACCCGCGACCCCAACCACCCGGACGAGACGATCGCGGAGCGCATGTTCAACCGGGTGACCTTGGGCGACTACGAAATCGGCTCCGTCTTCAAGATCTTCACGACCGCGATGGGGCTCGATTCGGGCGCCACCACGATGACCGGCCGCTTCGACGCCACCTATCCGATCCATATCGGGCGGTTTACGATCTCCGACTATCATGGCAAGCATCGCTGGGAGACGGTTCCCGAGATCCTGATGTACTCGTCGAACATCGGCGAGGCCAAGATCGCGCTCGCCGTCGGCGGCGAGAAACAGCAGGAATATCTGCGGCGGTTCGGGCTGCTGTCTACCCCGACATTGGAGCTGAAGGAGGTCGGCAAGCCGCACTACCCGGCAAAGTGGCGCGAGGTCAACGTCATGACGATCGGCTTTGGCCACGGCATTTCCGAGACGCCGCTGCAGATCGCCACCGCCGGGTCAGCTTTGGTCAACGGCGGCATCCTGCGCCCGGCGACCCTGCTCAAACTGCCGCCGGGGGGTGCGCCGCAGGGGACGCGGGTGATTTCGCCCGAAACCTCCGAGCACATGCGCAAACTGCTGCGAATGGTCGTCTTATTTGGCACCGGCGAGATGGTCGACGCGCCCGGGTACGTTGTCGGCGGCAAGACTGGAACCGCCGACAAGGTCGAGGGCAAGCACTATGCCGAGCGCAAATTGCTGTCGAGCTTTCTCGGCGTCTTCCCGATGACCGCACCCAAATACCTGGCGCTGGTCATGGTCGACGAGCCGCACCCGAACAAAGCGAGCCACGGGTATGCCACCGCCGGCTGGACGGCGGCGCCGGCGGTGGGCCGCACCATCGTGCGCATCGCCCCCCTACTTGGGGTGCAGCCGGTGGACGAATCCTCGCCCGAAATTGTTCAAGCACTGACGCCAGAGAGCATGCAAGGCAAGCGGGTTGAAGCTTACTGAGCTGATCGGGGCCGGCGATCCGCCCCGTGCCGACCACCCGAAGCGCGATCCCGACATCGCCGGCCTCACCGCCGATTCGCGTGCGGTTCGTCCGGGGTTTCTGTTTGCGGCTCTGCCCGGCGCGCGGTTCGACGGGCGCTGTTTTGCGGCTGAGGCGGCGGCGCGCGGTGCGGCGGCGATCCTGATCGACGACGAGGCCGGGCTCGATCTTTCACCGGAAGCCGGCGCGAAGCTTGCCATCGTCACCGACCCGAACCCGCGTCGCCGGCTGGCGCTGCTGGCTGCGCGGTTTTACGGCCGACAACCGCGAACCATAGCCGCCGTCACCGGGACCAACGGCAAGACCTCGGTCGCCCATTTTACCCGCGAGATCTGGATGGCGGCAGGTCACGCCGCGGCGAGCCTCGGCACCCTCGGGGTCATCACGCCGTCGGGCCGATGCCCCGGGGCGCTGACGACCCCCGACCCGGCGGCACTCCACCGCGAGCTCGCGGCACTCGCCCGGGAAGGGATCGACCATGTCGCGATCGAGGCGTCGAGCCACGGGCTCGCTCAATTCCGCCTCGACGGGGTGGCGGTCGCAGCCGCCGCGTTCACCAATCTGACCCGCGACCACCTCGACTACCATCGCGACATGGCGGATTACCGTGCCGCCAAGGAGCGCCTGTTCGGGGCACTGCTGGCGCCGGGCCGGCCCGCGATCTTGAACCGCGACAGCGGCGAATTCCCACGCCTCTCGACGCTGTGCCGCGAGCGCGGTCATCCGGTCCTCGCCTATGGTGCCGATCCGGCGGCTGAATTGCGGCTTGTCTCCGCGACCCCGCGGGGCCGCGGGCAGGATCTCATGCTCGATATTTTCGGGCGGCCGCATGAATTGTTCCTCCCGCTGCTCGGCGGCTTCCAGGCGATGAACGCGCTTGCAGCCCTCGGGCTGGCGATCGCCACCAATGTTCCACCGGAAACGGGGATTGCCGCCCTAGCCGAGCTGACGGGGGTTCCAGGCCGGCTGCAATTCGTCGCCGAGGGTGAGGCCGGCGGAGCTATCGTCGTCGATTACGCCCACACCCCCGATGCGCTCGCGACGGTGCTCGCGGCGTTGCGCCCGCACACGCCGCGGCGGCTCGCAGCACTGTTCGGCTGCGGCGGCGAGCGCGACCCCGGCAAGCGGGCGCTGATGGGCCGCGTCGCCGCGGGTGCCGCCGACCGCGTCTATGTGACCGACGACAATCCGCGCAGCGAAGACCCGGCCGCCATTCGTCGCGCGATCCTGGCTGGCGCCCCTGGTGCTGTCGAGCTCGGCGACCGCCGCGGCGCGATCGCGACCGCCATCGCCGAGCTCGGCCCCGGCGATGTGCTGGTCATCGCCGGCAAGGGGCACGAGAGCGGTCAGATCGTCGGCGACGAGACGGTGCCGTTCGACGACGCCGAGATTGCGCGCGAGATTGCCGAGCTGCGCTCGCATGGGTTGCGGCGGACCGACTCGTGACCGCGCTGTGGACCGTGGCCGACGCCGTGAGGGCGACAGCCGGCAGCAGCGCCGTCGATTGGGCCGCGACCGGGGTGTCGATCGATACGCGCCGGCTGGAGCCGGGCGACCTCTTTGTCGCGCTGCGCGGGCCCAATCATGACGGCCACGATTTCGTCACCGCGGCGCTCGAACGCGGGGCGGCCGCGGCGCTGGTCGACCGCGCTGTCGGCGACACGCCCGCGAATGCGCCCTTGCTGCGGGTCGGCGACACGCTCGCCGGGCTGGCGGCGCTCGGCCGGTTTGCGCGCGCCCGCAGCAGAGCGCGCACCGTCGCCGTGACCGGCAGCGTCGGCAAGACCGGGACCAAGGAGGCGTTGCGGCTGGCGCTCGGCGCCTGCGGGACGATTTTCGCCTCGTCCGGCAGCCTCAACAATCATTGGGGCGTGCCGTTGTCGCTCGCGCGCATGCCCCCCGAGGTGGCCTACGGGGTGTTTGAGCTCGGCATGAACCACCCCGGCGAGATCGCCGCGTTGACCCGGCTGGTGCGGCCGCACATCGCCGTGATCACGACGATCGAACCCGCGCATCTTGGATTTTTTCGTTCGGTCGAGGAGATCGCCGACGCCAAGGCCGAGATCTTTCTTGGTCTCGAACCGGGCGGCATTGCCGTCCTCAACCGCGACAACCCGCACTACGCTCGGCTCGCCGCGGCTGCGATTCGCACCGGGGCGGAAATCGTCGGTTTTGGCGCCGACCCGCCGGCCACGGTCCGGCTCCTCGATTGCGTGCTGGAGCCCCGCGGAAGCATGGTCGAGGCCGCCGCCCCTGGCAAGGTCCTGCGCTTCCGCCTGAACGTCCCCGGCCGGCATTGGGTGATGAATGCGCTCGCTGTGCTTGGGACCGTAGTTGCCGCCGGCTGCGATCCCCAGCCCGCCGCCGAGGCGCTCGCCGCGCTCGAGGCGCTCCCCGGACGCGGCCGCTGCCATCGATTGCCATGGCGTGGCGGCAACTTGACTTTGATCGACGAAAGCTACAATGCGAGCCCGGCGGCGATGCTGGCCGCACTCGCGGTGCTGGGCGCCACCGCCCCGGCACCCGGCGGGCGGCGGGTTGCGGTCCTCGGCGACATGCTCGAGCTCGGCGCCTCGGCCGAGGAGTTGCACCGCGCATTGGCCCAACCGCTAAAATCCGCCGAGGTCGTTTGCGCCTTTCTGATCGGCACCGAAATGGCGGCACTGCACGAGGTGTTGCCGGCACCACTCCGGGGCGGGTTGTGGTCATCTGCCGGAGCCGCTATCCCCGCGTTATCGAGCTTTCTCAAACCCGGCGACGTAGTGACCGTTAAAGGCTCCTACAGTGTGGGCCTCGGCCGCGTCGTCGAGCGTTTGCTCGCCGAATCCGCACAGTCCGAGGCCTGACATTATGCTTTACGCGCTGCTCTACCCGCTTGCGGATCAGTTTCAGGCATTCAACCTGTTTCGCTACATCACGTTTCGATCGGGTGGGGCGGTCGTCACCGCCTTGTTAATCAGCTTTGTCTTCGGCCGGCCGATTATCGAGTGGCTGCGCTCGAAGCAGACGAATGGTCAGCCGATCCGCCTCGACGGCCCGGCCGGCCATCTGGTGCGCAAAAAGGGGACGCCGACGATGGGCGGCTTCCTGATCCTGCTGGCGCTGACGGTCGCGACCTTGTTGTGGGCCGATCTCGCCAATCCCTATGTCTGGATCGTGCTGCTGGTCACGGTCGGCTTTGGGCTGATCGGCTTTTTCGACGACTACAAAAAGCTGACCAGCAACTCGCATCGGGGCCTAGCCGGCCAGATCAAGATCGTGCTTGAAATCGGGGTCGGCACGCTGGCCTGCATCGCGATCGACCACTTCAGCCCGGCGCCGCTGGTGAACACGCTTGCGGTGCCGTTTTTGAAAAATGCGCTCATTCCTTTGGACGGGCTGTTTGTTCCATTTGCCATTGTGGTCATTATCGGCGCGTCGAACGCGGTCAATCTGACCGACGGGCTCGACGGGTTGGCGATCGTGCCGGGTATGATCGCGGCCGGCTGTTTCGCATTAATTGCCTATTTCGTCGGCAATGCGATCTTCGCCAATTATCTGCAGATCCACCATGTTCCGGGCGCCGGCGAATTGACCGTGTTCTGCGGTGCCATGGTCGGTGCGAGCCTCGGCTTCCTGTGGTTCAACGCGCCGCCGGCGATGGTCTTCATGGGCGACACCGGGTCATTGGCGATCGGCGGCGCGCTCGGCGCGATCAGCGTCGTCACCAAGCACGAGCTGGTGCTGGCGATCATCGGCGGGCTGTTCGTGCTCGAGGCGGTCTCGGTCATCGTCCAGGTCGCGAGCTTCAAGGTCACCGGGCGGCGGGTTTTCCGGATGGCTCCGCTGCACCATCACTTCGAGCAGAAGGGCTGGGAGGAGCCGACGATCGTGATCCGCTTCTGGATCATCGCCTCGATCCTGGCGATCGCCGGGCTTGCGACCCTGAAGCTGCGGTGATGCGCGATGGTCGTTGGAGGAATCGCACGACTAGTAGCTAGCCTCGATCCATTCAACAAGATATACTCCGCCGATACCGAGCGGGGGGCCGGCGGCATGGCGTTCCCGCGTCGCGAGGACCGGCGCGCATGAGGTTCGCCCGCATCGATCAGAGCCCGGTGGCGCGCTGGTGGTGGACCGTCGACCGATGGAGCCTCGCGGCACTCTGCATATTGATGGGGTTTGGCGTCGTCATGTGCCTGGCGGCCAGCCCGGCCGTCGCTCAGCGCATCGGCTATGACGGTGGGCATTTCATCCGCCGGTATCTCGGCCTCTTGCCGGTCACGATCGGCGTCATGTGGCTGGTATCGCTGCAGACCCCGCGCATGGTGCGCCGCATCGCCTTCATCGTCTTCGCCGTCGGGCTCGTGCTGCTCGCGCTGACCCTCGTCGTCGGCGCCGAGATCAAGGGGGCGCGCCGCTGGATCAACCTGCCGCTGCTGTCGTTGCAGCCCTCCGAGTTCGTCAAGCCGTGCTTTGCGGTGATAACGGCGTGGCTGTTCTCGGAGCAGAAATTGCGGCGCGGCTTCCCGGGCAATCTGATCGCCCTCGCACTGCTGCTGGTGATCGTCGCGATGCTGATCGCCCAGCCCGATATCGGCATGGCGGCGGTGGTCGCCGTCGTCTGGTTCGGTCAATTTTACATGGCCGGTTTGCGGCTCTATTGGGTCGTTTTGTTCGGCCTCGGCGGGGTCGGCGCGCTCGCCGGCGCCTATACGTTCCTGCCGCATGTCAGGGTGCGGGTCGATCATTTTCTCGATCCGGCGGCGGGCGACAGCTACCAGGTCAACCGATCGCTCGAAGCCTTCGCCAATGGCGGGCTGTGGGGCCGCGGGCCGGGCGAGGGCACCATCAAATACGTATTGCCCGACGCGCATGCCGACTTTGTCTTTGCCGTCGCCGGCGAAGAGTTCGGCCTGATCGTCTGTCTCGTCGTTGTCGGACTGTTCGCTTTTGTCGTGATGCGCGGATTTTCGCGGCTGTCGCAGGAAGGCAGCCTGTTCGTGCTGCTGTCGGCGACCGGCCTGCTGATCCAGTTCGGCTTGCAGGCGGTCATCAACATGGCCTCGACTTTGCACATGATGCCGACCAAGGGCATGACCTTGCCGTTTTTGTCGTATGGCGGCTCCTCGATGCTGGCGCTGGGTCTCGGGATGGGGATGCTGCTGGCGCTGACCCGCCGCCGGCTCGCCGGGAGTGCAGTGTGAGCGGCCCGTTCGTCCTTGCCGCGGGGGGTACCGGCGGCCATCTGTTCCCGGCCGAGGCGCTGGCCGGCGAGTTGGTGGGCCGCGGCCGGCAGGTGCATCTCGTGACCGATTCGCGGACCGGTTTCTTGGCCGCGCAAATTGCCGGGGTCGAGATCCACACGGTAAGCGCCGGCCGGCTCGGCGGCGGGCCGATCCGCGCCGCCCATGGGCTGGCGGGTCTGGCCGCGGGCACCCTGCAAGCCCGCCGGCTGCTGCGTCGGCTGGTTCCGGCGGTCGTGATCGGCTTTGGCGGCTACTCCTCGCTCCCGACGATGCTGGCGGCAGCCTCCCTCGGCTTGCCGACCCTGATCCACGAGCAGAACGCGGTGCTCGGCCGCGCCAACCGGCTGCTGGCGCCGCGCGTCGCGCGGATCGCCACCGGCTTCCCGCAAACCGCCGGCCTGCGCCCTGGCGCCCGCGCCGTCCACACCGGAAACCCGGTGCGCCCGGCGGTCCTCGCCCTTGGCGATGCCGCCTACACCCCGCCGCAGGACGATGGGATGATCGAGCTCTTGGTCCTCGGCGGGAGCCAAGGCGCTCATATCCTCGCCGAGATCGTGCCGGCCGCACTGGCGATGTTGCCGCAGCCGCTGCGCCGGCGGCTCTATGTCAGCCAGCAGGCCCGTCCCGAGGATATCGCGGCGGTCGTCGAGGACTATGCCGAAGCCGAAATTTCAGCGGAAATCGAGAGCTTTTTCGCCGACGTGCCGCAGCGGCTCGAGCGAGCGCACCTGGCGATCTGCCGTTCCGGCGCCTCGACCGTCGCCGAGTTGGCGGCAATCGGCCGGCCCGCTTTACTGATCCCTTACCCCTACGCCACCGACGACCACCAGACCGCCAACGCGCGCGCCTTTGCCATGGCGGCGGGCGGGCGGGTCATCCAGCAAGCCGGCCTGGGTGCCGAAGCGCTCGCCGCCGAGATCGGAAAGCTGCTCGCCAGCCCCCCCGCTCTAATCGAGATGGCGCAGCGGGCGGCGGCGTTCGGCCGCCGCGGCGCGGCGCGCGAGCTGGCGCTGCTCACGCTGGCGCTCGAACCCAGCCCGGCATCGCAGGAGCGCGCGGCATGAGAGCGCTGCCGTTGACGATCGGGCCGTTGCACTTTGTCGGCATCGGCGGGATCGGCATGAGCGGCATCGCCGAGGTGCTGCACAATCTTGGCTATCGCGTGCAGGGCAGCGACCTCGCCGACGGCGCCAATGTCCGCCGCCTGATCGATCTCGGCATCCCGGTCGTGGTCGGCCACGACGCCGCCAATCTCGGTGCGGCCGAGGTCGTCGTGATCTCCTCCGCGGTCCAGGCCGACAATCCCGAGATCGCCGCCGCCCGCGCCCGGCGGCTGCCGGTCGTGCGCCGCGCCGAGATGCTGGCCGAGCTGATGCGGCTCAAATGGTCGCTCGCGGTCGCCGGCACGCACGGCAAGACGACGACGACCTCGATGATCGGCGCGTTGCTCGAAACCGCCCAGCTCGACCCGACCGTGATCAACGGCGGCATCATCAACGCCTACGGCACCAACACCCGGCTCGGCGCCGGCGACTGGATGGTGGTCGAGGCCGACGAGAGCGACGGCACCTTTACCCGGTTGCCGGCGACGGTCGCGATCGTGACCAATATCGATCCCGAGCACCTCGATTTTTACGGCGGGTTCGACGCGCTGCGGCAGGCCTTCGAGACCTTTGTCGGCAACATCCCGTTCTATGGCTTTGCCGCGTTGTGCATCGACCATCCGGTCGTGCAGGGAATGATCCCGAAACTGTCCGACCGCCGCGTCCTGACTTATGGGTTGAGCCCGCAGGCCGATATCCGCGCCGTCGAGCTGCGGCTCGGCCGCGACGGCGCGCGCTATGACATCGTCATCGCCGATGCGTTGTCGGATCGCGGCCGGGTGATCCGCGACCTCTATTTGCCGATGTTCGGCCGCCACAACGTGCAGAATTCGCTGGCCGCAGCGGCGGTGTCGGAAGCCCTCGGCCTCGGCGACGACGCGCTGCGCGCCGCACTGCGCAATTTCAAAGGGGTCAAGCGGCGTTTCACCAAGACCGGCGAATGGAACGGGGTGCCCATCATCGACGATTACGGCCACCATCCGGTCGAGATCGCGGCCGTTCTGAACGCGGCGCGCGCGATCGTCTCCGGCAAGGTCATCGCGGTCGTGCAGCCGCATCGCTACAGCCGCGTTTCGCATCTGTTCGACGGGTTTTGCACCTGCTTCAACGACGCCGACACGGTTCTTGTCGCCGATATCTATGCCGCCGGCGAGGAGCCGATCGAGGGAGTGACGCGGGATGCGATCGTCGCCGGGTTGGTCGAGCACGGGCATCGCAACGTCCGCCCGCTCTCCGGCCCCGCCGAGCTGGCGCCGCTGGTTGCCGAGCTGGCGCAGCCCGGCGACATGGTCGTGTGCCTCGGCGCCGGCTCGATCACCGGGTGGGCCAACAGCTTGCCGGGCGACTTAGCCGCATTGCATCGGCGGAGTGCGACGGGATGAGCACGCCGCTCTTCGCTTCCGCTGCGGCGCCGTTCGCTGCGCTTCCGGCGGTGCGCGGGCGGCTCACTACCGCTGCGCCGATCGGCCGGCATACCTGGTTCGGCGTCGGCGGGCCGGCCGAGATATTATTCCAGCCGGCCGATTTCGAAGATCTTTCCGCCTTCCTCGCTGCGTTGCCGATAGGGCTCCCACTCACGGTCATAGGCGGCGGCGCCAATCTCCTGGTTCGCGACGGCGGTATTCCCGGTGTCGCGATCCGCCTCGGCCGTGGCTTTGCCGGTCTTGGGGTCGAAGAGGGCGAGGTCGTCGCCGGCGCCGGGGCGTTGCACTTGAACGTTGCGTTGTTCGCCGCGGAGTCCGGCATAGCCGGGCTCGAATTCCTCTGCGGCATTCCCGGGACGATCGGCGGCGGGTTGCGAATGAACGCGGGCGCCTACGGCCGCGAGATCGAGGACGCGCTCGTCTCGGCGACGGCGCTCGACCGTGTCGGCCGCACCCATGTCGTCGAGGCCGCGGCGATGGGGTTTTCTTACCGGCATTGCGGGGTCGACCCGGACTGGATCTTTGTCGAGGCGAGGCTGCGCGGGGCCGCCGGCGATGCCGACGCGATCGTGCGGCGGATGGCCGAAATCCGCGCGGCGCGCGAGGCGGCGCAGCCGATCCGCGCGCGCACCGGCGGCTCGACGTTCCGGAACCCGCCGGGCGATGCGGCGTGGCGGCTGATCGACGACGCCGGCTGTCGCGGGCTCCAGCACGGCGGGGCGATGGTATCGCCGAAGCACGCGAATTTCCTCGTCAACACCGGCAACGCCACCGCCGCCGATCTCGAAGGGCTTGGCGAGGAGGTCCGCCGCCGGGTCTACAACGCCTCAGGCGTCGCGCTCGAATGGGAGATCCGCCGGATCGGCCGGCCGCTCCCCGGGTTCGAGCCGATCGGCGATGCCTTGGACGAGAGCGCAGGATGAACAAGAACGTCGCATTGCTGATGGGCGGCTGGTCGCCCGAGCGCGAAGTCTCGCTGTCGAGCGGGCGGGAGTGCGCCAAGGCGCTCGTCGACCACGGCTACCGGGTCAAGCCGATCGATGTCGGGCGCGATCTGCCGGTCTTGCTGGAGGCGCTCGACCCTCGCCCGGACGTTATCTTTAATGCCCTGCACGGGGTGGGCGGCGAAGACGGCACGCTTCAAGCGGTTTTCGAGATGCTGCGCATCCCCTATACCCATTCGGGCGTTCTCGCTTCGGCGCTGGCGATGCACAAGCCGACCGCCAAAACCATCTTTCGCGCCGCGGGCCTCCCGGTCATCGAGGGTGTCGTTGCCTCCCCCGAGGAGCTCGCAGCGCAAGATCCGATGCCGGCTCCGTTTGTCGTCAAGCCGACCAACCAGGGATCGAGCGTCGGCGTGCGCATCGTGCGCATCGGGGACAATTCCTGGCGCGAGGAAGTCGCGGGCTGGAGCTTCGGCGCCGAAATCATGGTCGAGCGCTTCATTCCCGGGCGCGAGCTGACGGTCGCGGTGATCGGCGACCGTGCGCTTGGGGTGTGCGAGATCGT
>DATKHX010000002.1:0-4408 GCA_035510075.1 Allostellaceae bacterium | reverse complement strand
TTGCGGGCCGCCGCCGGTTCCGCCGGACCGGGCGGCCTCTTCCACTTGGCGCTGTCGGCGGTCGACATGGCGCTGTGGGACATCCGCGGCAAAGCGCTGAACCTGCCGTTGTGGAAGCTGCTCGGCGGCGCGCGGGATCGGGTTCCGACCTATGCGAGCGGCGCGTTGATGCGCGGGCTCTCGCTCGACCGGGTGGTTACCGCCGCCGGGCGCCTGAAAGATGGGGGCTTCCGCGAAATGAAAACGCAGCTGGCGCTGCCCGGCGAGACCACACCCGCCAAGGAGGTCGAGCGCATGCAGCGGGTGCGCGAGGCGATCGGACCCGACATCAAGCTGATGTGCGACATCAACCAGCGCTGGCGGGTCGAGCAGGCGATCGATATCGGCCGCCGGGTCGAGGACGCTGGGGTCGGCTTGTTCTGGCTCGAAGATGTAACCACTGCGGATGACTATCCCGGCTTGGCGCGGGTCACCGCCGCGTTGTCCACGCCGGTCGCCGGCGGCGAGTATGTCTGGGGTATCGTGCCGTTCCGCCACATGGTCGAGGCGCGCTCGGTCGATATCGTCATGATCGATCTGGTGCGGGTCGGCGGAATCACGCAGTGGATGAAGGTCGCCGGGATGGCCGAAGCTTTCAACCTGCCGGTCGTCAGCCATCTGATCCCCGAAGTGCATGTTCATCTGATCGGGGCGATCCCGAACGGTCTGACGGTCGAATACATGCCGTGGCTGATGCCATTGTTCGAGGATGTCCCGCAACAGCAGAACGGCGAATTGTTGATGCCGACCGCACCCGGCCTCGGCCTCAAATTCGCCAAGGCCACGATCGGCCGTTACCGCGTCGCCTGACGCGTGCTCTTGCGGACCAACCCTATTAGTCCGACCATAGCATTTGCCTTCCCGGCGTAGGCCGGGACCCATTTCGGCCGTGGGCACCGGCCTTCCGGTGAGACAAAGAAGCCAAAGCGCTTGGCCGAAGCTAACACCGGGATAAGCATATGCTCGACATCGTCATCGCCAACGGGCTCGCGGTCCTGCCGTCGGGGGCGGAGCCGGCGGATATCGGCGTGGCGTCAGGCGAGATCGCCGCGATCGGCGCGCCGGGCAGCCTGGCCGCGATCGGCGCCTCACGGACGGTGGATGCTTCGGAGCAGATCGTCATTCCCGGCGGGATCGACCCGCATGTCCATTGCCGCTGGCCAATCGTCGTGCCCGGCACCACCCAGCATCAAATGACCGATGGGCCGGCGCGGGTCAGCCAGGCGGCGTTGCATGGCGGCACGACGACGATCATCGACTTTGCGCTCGTCGGCGACGGCGACAATGTGCAGCAGGCGATCGAGCGGCGGCAAAAGGAGTGGGCCGGCGACTGCCATTGCGACTATGCCTTTCACACGATGGTGCAGGGAAAACTGTCGCCCGATCTGATGCCGCAACTGGCCGAGGCGGTCCAAGCCGGCCATCCAAGCGTCAAGATCTTCACGACCGATATCACCCCTTCGCGGAAGGGCCGCATGGTCGATTTCGGCGACATCTGGGAAGTGCTGAAGGTATTGGCGCAGGCCGGCGGCATCGCCGCAATCCACGCCGAGGACAACGACCTCGTCATGCACATGTACGAGAAGCTCACCCGCGAGGAGCGGACCGGCTTTGAGAACATGGCCGAGGTCCACAACACCTTGAGCGAGGATCTGGCGTTCAACCGGGTGATCCGGCTCGCCGCCAATATCGAGGGTGCCGCACTTTACATGATGCACACTTCGGCCGCGACCGGGGTCAAGGCGATCGCGGCGGCGCGGGCGAACGGTGTGCCGATCTACGGCGAAACCCTGCACCAATATTTGATGTACAATTCCGAGGACTACAAGCGGCCCAACGGCCAGATCTACCACACCTACCCTTCGCTCAAATTCCCGGCGGACCAAGAGGCGCTGTGGAATGCGACCGATCATGGCGCGATCCAGACCGTCGCCACCGACGAGATCTGCTGTCCCTTGCGCATCAAGTTGCAGGGGCGGCAGATCGACGACACGACCGGCGGCAATGCCGGGGTCGAGCCGCGGCTGTCGCTGATCTACACCGAGACGGTCGAAAAGCGTGGCCGCAGCCTGTTGGATTTCGTCGGCCTCGTCTCGGCCAACGCGGCGAAGATCATGGGGCTCTACCCGAGGAAGGGCGCGCTGGCGGTCGGCTCCGACGCCGACATTGTCGTGCTCGACCCGCGCCGCCGCCACGTCATTCGCGCCGCCGACATGCATGAGGCGGATTACAGCCCGTGGGAAGGCCGCGACCTCGCCGCCTGGCCATCGCTGACCATGCTGCGCGGCAAGATGGTCGTCGACAACGGCAGGTTTTCGGGTGATCTCAAAGACGGTCGCTTCCTGCCGCGCAAGGTACCGGAAGAGGTGCGCAGCCGGCCGGTCGTGTAAAAGGACTCAGGACGAGGGGAGAAGCAATGAGATCGGTCGCCGTCGCAGCCGCCGTCGCGGTTAGTTTGGTCGGATGCCTGTACTGCTGCCTCGCGTACAGCTCATTGAGGAGCGAGTTCCGAGCGTTGGGCCTCCGCTAGATCCTCGGATGCCGGTAGCGGGTGTCGGGCCGACGCTCGTCGTCGACCCGACCGGAGACGCTGTCGGACGCTGGCTCGGCTACATCCGCGGTGGCGTGCTGCTGCCGACGCCCGGATAATTCCATTGACCGGGGACCCACGCCCATCCATCCGGGTTTTGCTCCCAATGCCCGGGGGCGTAGGACGCCGAGGTTTGCGGCTTTTCGATGTATTTCCCACCGTCCCAGGAAAATTGCGCCCCGTTCCAGGTCCAGTGGCCGGGCTCCCACACATAGGAGGGTGACGGCGGCGGCGGCGGGGTTTCGGCTTCGGGCGGCGGCGGCGCGTTAGGCGCAATCACGACCGTCGTTCCCGGCGCCGGCGTCGGAACGATGGCCGGCGGTGGTGCAGGGGGCAGAGCCTGGGCGAGCACGATCGCTCCTTCGGATCCGGGCAGGCCGGGGTGGGGCGACACCGAGGTTTGGGCAAAGGCCGGGACGCTGAACGCGAGCGCGGTCACACCGGCCATGAGAAAAGTGTGTTTCACGCCGATTCCTCCATGGCTAGCGGGCGCCGGGCGGCACCCTTCTAGCTCATGAACATGCCGATCGCGTGAACATTCCGCCGCCCACACCCGCGATATGCACGCCAACTCGCACAGTGGTCCAACCTCGTTCGAAAGTATTATACTTTGGTGACAGACGGAGGGGATGGGATGTCTTTCACCCGCTTGGCCGCGATGGCGGTCGCGGTGTCGGCCTTGTGGTGCGCTGCGGCGAGCGCCGGCGGCCCGCTGCGCCCGTTCAAGCACGGCTTTTGGTCGGGCGGCGCCTATACCGACGAGCGCACCGGCGCCTTCACCCATTGCTCGGCCGGGGTCGCCTACGACAGCGGGATAAACTTGTTTGTGCTGGTCACGGGCGGATATCGCTGGTGGCTCGGCTTTATCAATCCGACCTGGTCTCTGACGCCGAATGCGAAGATATCGATAAAACTGCAGCTCGACGACGGTGCGCCGTTCGACGGGCCTGCAAGCATTCCGAGCGGGCAGCTGCTGCTCGTTTCCTTGCCCGACAGCTCGAAGCTGCTCGCCGCGTTCCGCCGCGGCTCCAAGCTCGCCCTCGACGCCGAAGGACAATCATTTTCCTTCAAGCTCAACGGCACTCCGGCGGTGATGGATCAGCTGGCGAACTGCGTGCGGACGTCCGTCGCGCTCGCGACGCAGCTGGCGCCGCCGGCGCCTTCGATAGCCGCCTCGGCAAAAACCGGCGTGGACGGCGCGTCGAGCTCGCCTACGCAGCCGGGGCCTTCCGTAACCTCCGCGAGGCCTTCCGCTACGCCCGCGGGGCCTGCGACGCCAGTGACCGGATCATCGACGCCGCCGCAAAAAGCGGACGCCGAGACGGCGGTTGGGTCGCATACGCTCAATGCCGCGTCGGAATCCGCGGCTACCCCCTCCGCCACGGGAGGGGCGCCTCTGGGCGACACCACGGCCACGCCCCCGGTTTCAACCGCAGGGCCGCCGGCACCGCCGGCAGAAACAGCTGCGCCGCCGCAACCCGCGGCGCCGGTGGTTTCGGGAGCGGAGCGCATTTCGGATCGGGCGGGCGAACCCGTGACTGCGGCGCTTTCGAGCGCGCCCACCCAACCGGCCGCGCCAGCCGGGGACAAAACGGAGGCGATGGCTCAGCCGGCCTTGTCGCCTGCTGCGGCACCCCCTTTGGCTTTCACTTCCGTCGCGCCCGCGGCCTCGACGCCTCGGTCGAGCGCAACCGCCTCGGATTTGCCGCCGGCGCTGGCAACCGCGACCGCCCTCGAGGAGATCCGGCTCGCGACGGATTTTTTGACCAACGCCCGGCT
>DATKHX010000001.1:0-8274 GCA_035510075.1 Allostellaceae bacterium | reverse complement strand
CCGGTGAAGTGCGGTCGCCTCTTCGCGGATCGCCTCGGGGAATTCGGGAAATTGTGCCAGCCCGTGCTGCAAGGCGCGGAGATAGAGCCCGGTCCCGCCGACGACGATCGGCAATCTCCCTTCGGACGCCGCCGCCGCGATTTCGGCCAGGGCGAGCGCGCCCCAGCTGCCGGCAGAGCCGCGCTCGGCGGCATCGAGAAAGCCGTAGAGCCGGTGTGGTGCCCGCGCCTGCGCGTCGGCATCGGGCCGCGCCGTCAGGATTGCGAGATCGCGATAGCACTGCAACGCATCGGCATTGACGATGGTCCCGCCCAGCTGCTCCGCCAGCGCCAGCGCCAGCGCTGATTTGCCGCTCGCGGTCGGGCCGGCGATGACGACTACTGGCGGCCCACCTTCGCGCTTGTCGGGGGGTCGAGTCCCGTCGTAGGACCACAGCCGATGCGCCTGGTCGTCACCCTGATCGCCGCCGGCCCCGATCGCCGTCTTCTCCCGCTCGCAGCCGCGGCGGGCGAGGCGCTGGCGATCGCGGCCGGGCCCCTGTGGCTTGCCCCCGAAGAAGCCTGCGATCTGTTCCTCGACGCCCCAGACCCGGAAGCGATCGCGAAAACGGTCCGCGCGGTCATCGGCGAAGCGCCGGTCGACATTCTGGTCCAACCCGTCGCCGGGCGGCGCAAGCGGCTGCTGGTCGCCGATCTCGAAGCGACGATCATCGAAAACGAGATGCTGGACGAGCTGGGAGCGATCCTCGGGCTTGGCCCTGAAATTGCCGAGATCACTCGCCGGGCGATGAACGGTGAGATCGATTTCGCCGCCGCCCTCGCTGCCCGCGTCGCTTTGCTGACCGGGACCAAGATGCGTGTCCTCGCCGAGGCGGCCGCCCGGATTCGGCTGACCGCCGGCGCACAAAGCCTCGTCGCGACCACGCGCCGTTCCGGTGCGATGACTGCCCTCGTCACCGGCGGGTTCACGATCTTTGCCGATCGCGTCGCCGCCGAGCTCGGTTTCGACCGGGTCGTCGCCAATCGATTGGAGATCGACGGCGCCCGCCTGACCGGCCGAGTGATGCCGCCGATCGTCACGGGGGAAACCAAGAGGCAAACCTTGCTGGCGCTCGCCGCCGAGCTCGGTATCGCGCCCGGTGAGGCGGTTGCCGTCGGCGACGGCGCCAATGATTTGCCGATGCTGCGCGCCGCCGGCCTCGGCGTCGCCTTTCACGCCAAACCGTTCGTCGCCGCCGCTGCGCACGTGCATCTCGACCACGCCGACCTGACCGGCCTCCTCTCCGCGCAGGGATACCGCAAGGCCGATTTTGCCGGCTCGGCGGCTCCTCAACCCTGATCGACGCGCAGCGCGACAAACCTGAGGTCGCCTTGGCGCTGGACCAGCAGCAGGATCGACTTGCGCCCCGACTTCTTTGCTTCGTCGATCTTGGTGGCGAGGTCTCCGGGATTTTTTACCTCCTCCTGCGCCGCTTCCATGATCAGGTCGCCGGGGTGGAAGCCCTTGTCGGCGGCGGAGCTGTTCTTGGCGACATCGACGATCACGACGCCTTTGGCATCGTCGCCCAGGGAATACTTGTCCTTGAGCTCCGGAGTGATCCCCGAGAGCGTCAATCCGAGCGTTTTGACCAAGCTGCTTTCGCTTTTGGGGGTCCTCTTCGGAGGCCCGCCCGTGCTCGCCACTTGCTGGTCGCTCTCCTCCAGCCGCCCGACCTTGACCTGCACCGTGGTCTCGGCGCGCTTGCGCCAAAGCGTCACCGGAACCGACTTGTTAACCGGCGTCTCGGCAACCAGCCGCGGCAGACGCCGCATGTCGCTGACATCCTTGCCGTCGAAATCCAAAATGACGTCGCCGGGTTGGATGCCGGCGGCCTGCGCCGGCCCTTTGTCGCCGACGCTCGCGACGAGCGCGCCCCGCGCCTTTTTTAGCCCGAGGCTTTCGGCGATCTCGTCCGTCACGGCCTGAATTCGGACGCCGAGCCAGCCGCGGTGCACAGTATGATCGGTTTCGCCCTTCAACTCGGTGACGACTTCCTTGGCGAGCGCCGAGGGGATGGCGAAGCCGATCCCGATCGAACCGCCCGAAGGCGAATAGATCGCGGTGTTGATGCCGATGACCTGACCGTCCATGTTGAACATCGGCCCGCCGGAATTGCCGCGGTTGATGGGCGCGTCGGTCTGGAGGAAATCGTCATACGGGCCGGAGTTGATGTCGCGCTGGCGCGCCGAGAGAATCCCCGCGGTAACGCTGCCGCCGAGCCCGAACGGATTGCCGATCGCCAGCACCCAATCGCCGACGCGCGCAACGTCGCTGTCGCCCCAATTCACCGCGACTAGCGGCTTTTCGGTTTTGACCTTGAGCAGTGCTATGTCGGTTTTGGTGTCGCGGCCGATCACCTTTGCCTTCAGGTTCGTGTTGTCGTGCAAGATGACGGTGATCTCGTCGGCGTCGGCGATCACATGGTTGTTGGTTACGACGTAGCCCGACGGGTCGATGATGAAGCCCGAGCCGAGCGAGGTGGCCTTGCGCGGCGTAACATCAGGGTGGTTGCCCTTGGGCAGGTTGCGCTCGAGGAAGTCGTGAAAGAATTCTTCGAATGGCGAGCCCGGCGGGAACTGCGGCACATCGGTCCCTCCCTGGTCGCCGCCGCCCGCGGTTTTGAGGGTTTGCGTCGTCGAGATGTTGACGACCGAAGGCAGCAGCTTTGCCGCGAGATCGGCAAAGCTGTCTGGCGCGGGACGCGCTTGCGCCAGTGTTGGCGCGATGGCGACCGCCGCCGAAGCCGCCGTCAAGAATGCGGCAAGCGCCGCGGCGGTAGCGCGGCGCATCAGGATCGATGGGCGGAACGGCACCTGGGTCGACTCCTCGTGGTGGCCTCGTCGGTTTCGCTGCGAATGACCGGCCGGGGCACGATTCCTGGCTGAAGCTCGACGCGAGATTACGGGAGAACCCTCGGCCAAGCCAGCCGCTTTCACAGCACCGACATTTCGTTGCCGACACCGATGCAGAAATCAAGACGTCTCAATGGCGGACCAGCCAGACGAGGGCGACGCCGGCGCAGGCGGCGGCAAGGCCGGCCATCCGCAGCACTTGCGGCGGCAGTGCCAGCGCCCGCACCGCGGCCCGCTTCATGCCTTCGGGAAACAGCGCGTAGAGGCAGCCCTCGATGACCAGGACAAGGGCAAAAGCCGTCCATAAATCGCGCATCGGCCGACCCGGTCGGGATCACCCGCCGGGCGACGGCGTGCGGTTCATCGTAGACCGGACTTTCCCGCCTGGGCCGGCGCCGCCGCCGGCGCTGACGGGTTCTCGAAGAAGCGGAAGAAGCTGCTGTTCGGGTTGAGCACGAACGACGTGCTGCTGCCGCCAAACGCATCGCGATAGGCCTGCAGCGATCGATAAAAGGCGAAGAAATCCTTATCCTGATCGTACGCCTTGGCATAGATCTCGATGGCCTGGGCGTCGCCCTGGCCGCGCAGCTTCTGAGCGTTGCGCTGCGCGTCGGCGAGGATCACCGTCCGTTCGCGATCGGCGTTGGCGCGCACGGTCTGCGCCGCCTCCGCACCTTCGCCGCGGTATTGGGCCGCCTGCTGCTGGCGTTCGGAGCGCATGCGGGCATAGATTGCCTCGCTGTTTTGCGCCGGCAAATCGGCGCGGCGGATGCGGACATCGACGACATCGATGCCGAAGGGTTTCGCCTGGCCGGCAACTTCGTCCTTGATCTGCCGCATGATTTGCGCCCGCTCCGGCGACAGCAGCGCCGACAGGGTCACGTTGCCGATGACCTGCCGCAGGCTGCCGTTGACCAGGGCGCCAAGCCGGGCGCGCACCCCCGCCTCGGTGGCGACGGTTTGGTAGAACAGCAGCGGGTTGGTGATGCGATAGCGCGCATAGGTGTCGACGACGAGCCGCTTCTGATCCGACGCGATGACCTCCTCGGGAGGCGGCTCGAAGTCGAGCAGGCGCCTGTCGTAGATAATCGCGTTTTGAATGAACGGCTCCTTGACCTGCAGGCCGGGCGTGTGGATGACGCGGCGCGGCTGGCCGAACTGGAGCACCAGCGCCTGCTCGGTCTGATCGACGATGAACAGCGAGCTCATCGCGAAGATGCCCGCCACGACGAGCACCGCCGCGACGGCAAAGAGCGCGCGCCGGCTCATTGCCGCTTCCTCATTGCCCGCATTTCTCAATCCTGTCCATTGCTCGGCGGCGGCGGGGCCGCGCTGTCCGAAGTTTGCGCCGAGGATTGGGGGAGCGGCGGTATGCCGCCGCCTGGCACCGCGGCGCCGGAGGACCGATCCGAGGGCGGCACGCTGGCCTTGGCGCCGCCGCTGCCGAGCGCCGGCAGCGGTAGATAAGGCAGAACCCCGGTTCCGCTTTGCGCGGATTTGTCGATGATGACCTTGTTGCTGTTCTTCAGCACCTCCTCCATGGTCTCGAGGTAGAGCCGCTCGAGGGTCACGTCCTGCGCCGCCTTGAAGGCGGTGTAGACCGAAAGGAAGCGAGCCGCGTCGCCCTGCGAACGAGCGATCGTCGCCAGACGATAGGCTTCCGCCTCCTGCTCGATGCGCACGGCGTCGCCGCGCGCCCGCGGGATGATGCCGTTGCGGTAAGATTCGGCCTCGTTGCGCAACCGCGCCCGGTCGGCGAGCGCCGCCTGGACATCGCGGAACGCGTCGATGACCTCGGCCGGCGGGTCGACCCGCTGCAGCTGCAGCTGAGTGATCTCGATCCCTGCGCCATAGCTGTCGAGGATCGCCTGCAGCAACAGCCGGGTTTGCGCTTCGACTTTGGCGCGCCCTTCGGCCAAGGCCTGGGCGATCGGGGTCTCGCCGATGACCTCGCGCATCGCACTTTCGGAGGCTGATTTGACCGTCAGCTCCGGATCGCGGATGTTGAAGAGGTACGCCTTCGCGTCCTTGATCACCCAGAACACAGTGAAGTTGACATCGACGATGTTCTCGTCGCCGGTCAGCATCAGCGCTTCCTCGGGCACCTGGCTTGAGACCGGTTCGCGCGTCGTCTGGGTTTCGCCCGAGCGATAGCCGATCTCGGTGCGATTGACGCGGGTGACGCTCGGCGTCAACGCCTTCTCGATCGGGCTCGGCAGGTGATAGTTGAGACCCGGCTGGGTCGTGCGGTCGTAGGCGCCAAAGCGCAGCACGATGCCGACCTCGTCGGGCTCGACCCGGTAGAACCCGCTCGCCAGCCAGACGACGACGATCGCGACCAGCACGACGGCGACCCCGGTGCCGGTGCCGAACCCGCCCGGTAGAAGCCGCCGCACCCGGTCTTGACCGCGCCGCAGCCATTCCTCGAAATCGGGGGGATAGGGGCCGCGGTTGCGCGGGCCGGTGCCGCCGCCATTGTTGCGCGGGCCGCCACCCCATGGCCCGCCGCCGCGCGGGCCGCTGCCCCACGGACCGCCACCCTGAGCCTTCCAGATCATTGCAACCGAACCTTTCCGCGGCGCTGGACGGGGCCGAGGCGCCCTCGGGCTGCGGTCTGCAAAAGCGCGACGCGCAAGATCAGCGACCCGATAGAGGGCGCGCGCGGGTGTTGTCAAGCAGAGCCGGCGGACCCAGATTTCCTGCATCCGGCGCTGCTCGCGGGGCGGCTCCAAGAAAGCACCCGGTCATCGCGTGTTACGGTCCCCGGCTCGTTGCGCGTCTTATGACACCCCGGCGCTTCGCAAGCCCGCGCAAACTGGCCGCGCTTTCGAGCTTTTGCCCGCCGGATCGAGGAATGAAATGCCCGTCACCGAAAAGCAGGTTCTCGACGCCCTCTCGACCGTCGCCGATCCCGACCGCGGCGCCGGCATCGTGGCACTCGGCATGGTATCGGGGATCGCGATCCGCGACGGCAACGTCGCCTTTTCGATCGAGGTCGAGCCCGAGCGCGGCCCGCGGCTGGAGCCGTTGCGCAAGGCGGCCGAGCAAGCGGTCGACGCGCTGCCCGGCGTGCTCTCGGTGACGGCGGTGCTGACCGCACAGACCGCACCGCGGGGCCGAGCGGCGCCGCAGCCCGCAGCACCGGCCGCCGGCCGGCCGGCGGCGCACGCCGCTGTGCCTCGAACCCAGCGCGGTGCGATCCCCGGGGTCGGCGCCATCATCGCCGTCGCCTCCGGCAAGGGCGGGGTCGGCAAGTCGACGGTCGCCGCCAACCTGGCGCTGGGGCTGAAGGCGAACGGGCTCGCTGTCGGGGTGCTCGACGCCGACATCTACGGGCCGTCGATGCCGCGCATGCTCGGGATCTCGGGGCGGCCCCGCTCGCGCGACGGCAAGACCTTGGAGCCGATGGAGAATTACGGGCTCAAGGTGATGTCGATGGGGTTTCTGGTGCCCGAGGACACGCCGATGATCTGGCGTGGGCCGATGGTGATGAGCGCGCTCCAGCAGATGCTGCGCGAGGTCGAATGGGGTGCCCTCGACATCATGGTCGCAGACCTGCCGCCCGGCACCGGCGACGCGCAATTGACGATGGCGCAGCAGGTGCCGCTCGCGGGTGCGGTCATCGTCTCGACGCCGCAGGACATCGCCCTGCTCGACGCCCGCAAGGGGCTCAACATGTTCCGCAAGGTCGACGTGCCGGTGCTCGGCATCGTCGAGAACATGAGCTATTTCCTGTGCCCGCATTGCGGCGGGCGCAGCGAGATCTTCTCGCATGGCGGTGCGCGCCGCGAGGCCGAGCTGCTCGGCACCGAGTTCCTGGGCGAGGTCCCGCTCGACCTCCAAATCCGCGAGACCTCGGATTCGGGCCACCCGATCACCGTCTCCGACCCCCAGAACCCGCACGCGGCGGTGTTCCGCCAGATCGCCGCCCGCGTCTGGGAAAAAGTCTCCGGTGAGAGCGACCTGCGCCCTCCGCCCCGCATCGTCATCGAGTAGAGCCGCGCGCGGCCAATCCGGCGCGCCGCCCGATCGACCGCGACCCGGGTCCCCGGTTCGACGGGAAATATTCGGGAATTGCGCCTCGGAAGCCCGGGCTCGCCGTCGAAACAACAGGCGATATCAATGGCTTGCCAGCGAGTTCCCGTGGCCGCCGCAAACGCGAATTTTAGCGGCCCTAATCGGGAATTATTTTCGCCGAACCGGGAATTCACCCGGCCGAACCGGGAATGGGCGGCGGCATCGAATCCGGCCGATCGGGGCGCTCATCCCCACCCGGCGTGACCTCGCCGCCACCTGCCCTCAACCCCAGCTGACCCGCCGATGTCCGACCTCCTCCTCGCCAACGGTCCGCTCGCAATATGCCGGAAATTTGGCGATTTTAGCGTCGCCATACCCCGTCTCTCGGGGAGGCGCTCGGCTCGAACTCAATCTGCGATCCACCTGCGCGTTCGGCTGTGATAGGCTCGGGGGATATCGCGGATCTCGCGATGCCGCGCACGCCCGTCAACCGGAGGAGAGAGCCATGAAGGTGGTCACGCTGAACGACATACCGAATGTTCCGGTGGAAGGTGCCGAACCGATCGAAGGGTACACAGGCGCTGTCTCCCGCTCGCGGCAGACCATCATCGAGCCCGGAGATTCCGCCAACTACAATTGCAGCGTGGTGAACTTCAGCCAGGGCTGCACGACGGGTTGGCACACCCATACCTGCGACCAGATCCTGGTCGTGACCTCGGGCTCCGGCATGGTGGCGACCGAGCACGAAAAACGCGAGATCAACGTCGGCGACGTCGTTCACATCAAGGCCGGCGAACGCCATTGGCATGGCGCCAAGGCCAACACGACGATGGGGCATATCACGATCACCGCCGTCGGCGGGCAAGCCACCTGGGGCTAGCCGCCGGGGCAGCCTCGCTCTGCCGGGGCTCTCGAGAGCGCATTTCTGGCGTATGGTCGTCGCTATTGCCGCTCACGAGCATGGAAAACCGGGGCAGCCACCGGCGGGCTTAACTGCCACGGTAGCCCCCGGCCTCCAGCCAGCCTTCGCCCGGCATGGCCGACATCAGACGGCCGTGCACATGGTAGCGTCCGCCCACGGTGTCGCCCAGGGCGGTGTGTCTACCAAATACAGATGTCACTGGTTCTGCCATTTAACTCTCATGATTAACACTTAAAAACTGCCATCATCTTTAATGAAATCGGCTCGCTTAGCTAAAACTAGCTCTAGGTCGCTGCTTGCTTCTGAGACGATCCCGCCAAGCCGATAGGTAACTAGGTCGCTTGGCGACTCCAATACAGTGATAACCGGACCACCGCTAATTCCGCCTAAGTCATAGTTAGGCGGCATGGCGGGGACGTCGGCGGGTTCAACCAAATACTCCCG